>JBFKTM010000485.1:0-3356 GCA_041636295.1 Oleiphilaceae bacterium | reverse complement strand
GCTGCTTAATGGTAGTAAATGTTTGTTGAATGTCTGAATCTGATGGGCTGATACCGGTAATACGCGCCATAGAGGCATTGATTTCATCAAAATTTCGAATGCCGATGGCAGAATATTCGCTATCTGGTGGCGTTAATTCACTGGCTGGTGGGGTGGCATTGACTGTGACATTGGTGTGCTCGCCTAATCGATCGAAGGTGAGAAAAAACTCATCTGCCTCAGGCCCTTTTTCAACCGCGATAATAGTCCCAAGACTTGACAGCGGCTGACCCTTATCGCTGGTATAATTGTTGCTGGAGATATCCACCGCCAAATTACTATAGGCTTGACCGGTACTGGCGAGATGCCCATTAATGCCAATGCGCAAGCCTTCCAGTCGGGTTTCGGTAATTTCCGCCCCGTCATCTAAACTCACGAAAAACGGCTTCCCAAAAAGGTAGCTGTAACTATCGAACTGGCTGACTTCAAAGACAACATAGCTTTGTTCAATGCCGGATAAATGTTCTGTACTAAACAATAAGTAGAACTTTTGCCCGACGCCTACTTCGAAATTAGCATTGATTTGGGCTTCCGTGAGAGCGCGGTTGTGAATCGCTAGCATCCTTACAGTGCCTTTCCAGAGTCGGTTGTTAGACACTTCGTTACCAATGACAAAGGCGTAAGTATTGTCCCAGTCATTTAATATACCCGGCGTAACTTCATCTACATCGCCAGTGTTTTCGCCGTTTACAAATACCTGCCTGCCATTACTTGGGCTGTAGGTGACCACCACATGTTGCAAAGTGGCCTGGGCGTCTTCGTCATCATCACTGGTGGTGAGCGCCGGTTCTCCGTTAGCGTTGGTGGTATTACTGCGCTGCCTGAAGTCGTAGGTATATAAAGTCTGGCCCAGCGTGAAGTTTCTGGCGCTATTGCCTGCTGAGTAGCTGGCGATAACGGCAGGCCCTTCTTGCGTGACATTGGCAGGGGCAATCCAGGTTTCCAGGGTGTATTCGCCGGTGGCTAATATTTGTTCGTGTAATTTACGACTGGAGAGGGTAGTTGCTTGCGCTTTACCATCATTGATTTTCAGGCCCCAGCCGCCCACCCATTCGACATCCCCGGTTAAGGTGAGATTCATTGCCGGTTCGATGCCGCTGGTATCGTAGGCTGTTGCACCTTCACCGGTTTTGAACTCAAAGAGAGCAATGACATTTTCTTCAAATCGACCACCACTGCTGGCGATGGTGCCGTCGCCCAAAGATAGGGCTTTGCTGGTCACTAGATCGGGGTCGATGCTCGAAGGCACGATGTTAGCCGTGAAAGTTTCGATGGCGGCCAACATCTCTGCGGCGTTACTTGTGCAGTCGTCCCAGCAGTTATGAAATTCATCCCGTAAGCGTATCACCAGTCTTGAGTTTGCCGGGGTATCCAGGTCGATTTTGCTTTTCACCTCGCTGTAGGCAGCAGCTGCATCGGTACTGGCAAAATAAGGAGATTGCGGGAAGGTGCTGTCTTCACTGTGGCAATCAGCGCAATACTGAGTGAGCAATGGGTGTATGGCGGATTCAAAGCTAGCTGAATCCTCTGGAAAGGTTTTTGTCGTACCGGGATCTTTTAATTCCGGTGCTTCTAATTGCACAGTGGCTTGTGATCCTGCGGTTTCGGATGACCAGGCCTCAATATAACGGGTAAGGGTATCTGCACAAGCGGCATCACTATCCAGCCAGCAGTTGTGCCCTCCGGCTACTTTCGTCACCATCAGCGAATCTTGGGGAGTGGTTAGGTTCACGATAGAATTGGCCTGCACGTAGGCGAGGTTCACATCATCATGTTGCACAAAGGTTGGGGCTTGGCCATCCGTACCATGACAGCTGCCGCAACGGTTGGCCGCCATCAGGTTGTCCCAGACATAGAGTTTAAAGCGTTGGGTATCCTCGGTGGCGGGGGCTGGGCCTGTGTAGGTTTCACTGATGGTTTCACCACTATTGGGGAGCACCTGGGTATCGCTGCCGGAATTATTGCCACAGGCAGACAGTAAAATGCTTAAGGCGATAACGATTAGCTTACTTTTCATCCTGAGTTAACTCCCTTATTCGCCCATACAATAAACGGCAGACTCGATAAATGCCCGTTTATAGTTGAAGTTGTTGCTTTTGAAGCTAGTCGTAATTTCAGCTAGTTTTGTGCGATCTGCCTCGTTGGCGGGCGGCCTTAAACACATGGCGGTAAAGGCATGCTCTACCTGACAGGAGGCAAACGCCTCAGAATGGGCAAGTTCCTGACCCAAGGATTTAGCGCCATTACCAGAGCCTTGCAACGAGTCAGACCAACCTAAAAAACGGTTTTTGCCTTGTCGCCAGTAGTTATCCCAGCGGTCATCCGGGGTAACGAAACCCAAGGGGAATGTGTTCTCATTAATATGATATTTGGCTTTAACGCGAGAACCCGTTGCCTCGTCGATAGTACCCGATTGATTGTAAGAGAGTGCACCGCTCAGGCCTTCCGGGTCATTATCGGTATCGTAGCTATAGTCATAATAAGCATAAGCTTGTGCCAGCGGGTCCATGCCAGTGTGGCAACCAACACAGTTGTTCATAAATATTCGGCTATCGCCCCCTGGGCTTCGGCTCACATCCTGCCGAATTCTGTCTACGGGCAGAGAAGGGTCTTTTAATTGCTCCATGTCGTGGCAAAGGTGGTTTAATAACGCAAAGCGCAGCATGGCGCGATTGGTGCCGGCGATGAAATAGGCTTTCGCGGCGGCACGCGTGGTGAATATGCCAGCCGTGGCCTCTGATGGAAGCCCGTTTTGTGAAGATTGAGATACTTCGGTTAAGTTGTCTTTTAGGGAATAATTGCCTTCTTCAAGCAATCTATAGTGGTCATTATTGCTGTTAGCGTAGACGGGTAACCCCAAATTGGTACTGCCAATGTACAGCCTGTCGGCGTAAAACATTTCTCTTAAATCGTAGTCGTCCCGCACCGTACCGATAAAAGTCGCGATATAGTCGTTTAACTCGGTAAAAACAGTTTGCTCTTCGTTCGTCCAGGGTGCTGCCAGGTTTTTCAAAGTGACGTTGTAAAAATCCGGGTGCTCTATAGCGATTTCCGCTGCGGCTTCGGCATTTCCGCCTTGGATTAGGGTGGTCATCTCGTCAAGCGTACTAGCAGTAGGCGGTACACCGGCAATACGGTCATGCAAGCGCTTGGCTTGTTCTCTTGCGCCAGAATAGGCGTTTGACGAAATAATGAGTGAAATGATGACCAGCATGCAGGCGAGAGGCCAGTGCAAAGCGTTAGTTTTCAGGCGATCGTTTTTAAGATTATGTGACTTTTTATTATCTAGCCATTTTATCATCAGGCTTCTCTCCGTG
>JBFKTM010000484.1:0-3369 GCA_041636295.1 Oleiphilaceae bacterium | reverse complement strand
TTGAGATCTTCAATTGGGGTGTAGAGCAGCTGGTTTTTCATCGGACCGGTGTAGTTCAGCAAGTAATCACAGCGGCCATATTTCAACATGTTTACCGCTTGCTCCTGACTGAACGCGCGGCACTCTATCACCTGGTTAGCCGGGTTCTGAATAGTTTTGATCCATCCACCGTAGCTATAGCCATGTAGCGTGATGACCCGTTTATTCGACAGGTCCTGTTCGCGGTGGATGGGGAGACGGTCTCCCAGCCAGTAGGCATTTAATTCGATCGTCGCAACAACGGGTCTACCAATATAGGTGGTATCTTCGAACTCAGGCAGTGTGGAGAGGCCAATCCAGAGGTCGAGTTCTCCCTTAACCACGGTTTCTGCCATCCGTTTGGCGGGTAGTGAGCGTGCTTTCCAGCGGTAGCCTGCTTTAGGTATCACCATTTTGGCAAGGTCAATCAATAAACCTTCAGGCTCGCCTTCACTATTAGTCGAAAAAACAGGGGGAAACTCAATATAGCCGATTGAAACTTCTCGCGTATCTTCAGGTTCTATGGCGTGAACCGATAAAGATATCGTCGCCATAGCGTAGAGAAGAAAAAGAGTATGGCGTAATTTCATTAATGTAGGGGCTCATACAGAACGCACCAGAAAACGCTAATTGCTAGTTTGGTGTAGCGATTTGGTGTTGGTTTTTTATCTTCCTTCGTAAAATGGCCTATTGCAGCGAGCAGTTTTCCTGCCCACAACAATACTGCCTATTGAAAACGGCTCGATGTTTTCAATTATTATTGCTCAACTATTGGAAAAAGTTGTTAATTTATTGTTTATTCTAGATAAAAAACAGCCATTTTGCATTGATAGCAGTAAAATTAATTTTCTGCTGACCTTAACGAAAACTGCCGTAGCATCTGTATTTCATCTTTCCAGATGGTCTCATCAATGGTTTCCAATACCAAAGGGATGTTATTAAAACGCTCATCACTCATAATAAATTTAAATACATCCAATCCAATATAACCCTGGCCGAGGCTATGGTGTCGATCCAGATGGCTGTCCAATTCGCCTTTGGAATCATTGAGGTGCATGCCGCACAGGTAGTCAAAACCGACGACCTTGCCAAACTCTTCAAAAACCGCTTCACTGCTCTCAAGTGTGCGTAAATCATAACCGGCCGCAAAGGTATGGCAGGTATCGATACAGACCCCAACGCGCTTTTTATCATCGACCTGTTCAATAATGTCAGCTAACTGCTCGAAGCGGTAACCCATATTACTCCCTTGGCCTGCGGTATTCTCAATCACCGCAGTAACGCCGTTGGTTTGTTGTAGAGCAATATTGATGGACTCTGCAATGCGGGCGATGCAGTCGGGTTCACTGATTTTCCTGAGGTGACTGCCGGGGTGAAAGTTGAGATAGACCAAACCCAGCTGTTCACAACGTTGCATTTCATCAATAAACGCGGCTCTTGATTTCTCCAGTGGCTCCTGCTCAGGGTGGCCCAGGTTGATCAGGTAACTGTCGTGGGGCAATATCTGTTCGGGTTTAAAACCGTGAATCTTGCAGTTCTTTTTAAAGGCTGCAATTGATTTTTCAGTGAGTGGCTTGGCGTTCCACTGCCGTTGGTTTTTGGTAAACAGGGCAAAGGCGTTTGCCTCCAGCTTGGCGGCATTGAGCGGGGCGTTTTCCACACCACCGGCGGCACTTACATGAGCTCCAACAAATTTCATTTCAACTTTCTCTGCGAGGTCTTGGGTCTATCTTTTTTAAGGGGGGCTAGCTTACCAGCTGGTCGAGATTGGTCATAATTAAAATAGTAATCATAATGCCGATCAATACGAGGCTTCGAATAAGCCGACATCGCTTGCAGGTGGTGGCCATGGGGCGTTACCGCTCTTTTGGGAAACAGGGTTTACGACAGACAATCCGGGCGATAGCTCTGTCAGGGTTGGTTTCAATGCCTTCAAAGTAGTGCAATGGCTCCCACGTTTTAAACCAGCTTTCTAATTCGCCGGGTTTGAGTAGAAAGTCAGGATTATTCGGGCGGCCGAACTGCCTATTGGCTTCGGTAAAGGTTTCATAGATGAGCAGACCTCCGGGAGTAATGGCGTCTTGTAAAGCCGGGATTAATGGTCGATGCAGATAGCGAAAAACAATGGCAGCCCCAAACTGCTGGCCTTCAAACGGATTACAGTTGGGTTGTTCTAAATCCACGAGCCAGGTTCTGCTTTTACCGCTTAATGCGCCCAAGGAATCCTCGACAGACTGCAGTGCACTCTCAGAGCGGTCGGCGAAAACCACCGGTAAGCCCTTATGGGCCAAAAACAGACCATTCCTGCCGCTCCCACAAGCCACATCAATAATAGAGCCGCTCTCGCTACAGGCTTGTAACCCATCAAAATAGTCGTCGATTAATTGAGAATGCCGCGACTCCATACACTTATCCATCATAATCCCACTATCTACTATCTACTATCTACTATCTTCTATCTTCTATCTTCTATCTTCTATCTTCTTTCTGTTATCTGTTTACTTTCCACTTTCCACTTTCCACTCGCCACTCGCCACTCGCCACTCGCCACTCGCTACCCCTTACTATCCCCATAGGAGTTTATCCGACGCCGATGAATAACAGAGTAATAGCGAATATCCCCCGGTGCATGGGAGATAACGGCTGACAGTATTACAACCAGTGCCAACACCAGCTGATTAACCAGCATGTTGCCACCCAAGAGCATTAGCAGTAGCAACTTGATATATATAACAATGCCCCTTATTTGTATCAGCCATAAAAAATTTGAAAGAGCATCAATGGCGGCCATTAGTGTACCGGTCGCGATCGCCAGGTACCAATACCAGACCCACTGACTGAAGGGCACGTTAAACAGTATGGCACCTCCCACGCCGACAATACTGAAAATATGCAGGGTTCTCAGTGCTATTTTAAGCCAGCGTTTGCCAGTAAACTCACCTAGCAAGGAGAACTTTCGGGGGGGCAATGAGTTTGATGAGCGTTTCACAGAGACTTCCTACGTTGTACGGTACTTTTCAATGGGCTTATAGTAATAATCAATCGAATACTGTTCCCGACTATTGAAAAAGGAAGATTACCTGAATCAAGTATTTAAGGATATCTGTTGACAGGCTGTTGTCAGTTGATTGCACGATAGTGGCTGTTTTTGACTGTTCACTTAAGGAAACCATAATGCCTGAACCACTAAAAAACGCGTACAACCAATCGTATATTGAGCGATTAGCCCAGAGCATTCAGCAGATCTGGCCAATGTTCGATGGTTCACGCTTCACCGCCATGGTGTTGGATGACTCATGGGAAACCAGAGAATTGAAAGCCCGAATGAAACATATTACTGCCAGCATGGGG
>JBFKTM010000483.1:0-3371 GCA_041636295.1 Oleiphilaceae bacterium | reverse complement strand
CTTTCATCTTCAGTAAAGGTAATTCAGATTTATTGCATATGCCTCAAGTGGCGATAGTAGGCAGCCGCAATGCGTCTTTTGGTGCTAAGCAGAATGCTAAACAGATTGCCCAGGCATTGTCGGAAGCTGGTATAGCGGTAACCAGTGGTTTTGCACTAGGAGTGGATACTGCGGCTCATGAAGGCGCTTTGCAATCGGGTTCTGGCGCTACTATAGCCGTGATGGGCACCGGTGTTGACCAATGTTATCCTGCGCGAAATCAACGGCTTTATCAGCAAGTAGCGGAACAAGGTGTAATGGTTTCCGAGTTAATGCCTGGTGTTGGGCCTCACAGAAGTCATTTTCCGAGCCGAAACCGCATCATTAGTGGGCTGTCACTCGGTGTGCTGGTGATAGAAGCCGGACTGAAAAGTGGCTCGCTTATTACAGCTCGCATGGCCTCAGAACAGGGTCGTGAGGTTTTCGCTATTCCTGGCTCTATCCATCACCCGCTTGCCAAAGGGTGCCATTATTTAATTAAGCAAGGCGCCAAATTAACAGAGGACGTGAATGATATTCTGGAAGAGTTGGAAAGCAGTTTACAGTTTCATTATTCTCTCCTGAATGCGTCCATACCTGCTTCCAATGAATCACAAGCCGACGTCTCAGTGGAGTCAAAAACTCATAAATCAGCGCCTAAACCAGCTCCTCAATCAGACTTATTTGAAGCTGCTGATGAGCACCCTATTCTGCAGTTAATTGGGTCAGACACCCTCACCCCTGATGACATTATACTGTCGACCGGATTATCGCCATCACAGGTGCTTGAGCAGCTGTTTGATTTGGAAATGGCGGGTAATATTATCGCCGTGAGTGGCGGTTACCGTAGGCTTGCATGAGTTAAGTCGGGATAGTACTTGATTCGCTTGTCTGACATGGTAATGTTCCTCCCCTTTACTACGTTTTTATATAAAAGAGCGAGAAAATGAACATACATATACGGCGAGCAGCGGAAATCATGGCCTCTGGCGGCGTTATCGCCTACCCAACCGAAGCCGTTTGGGGCTTGGGTTGTGATCCTTTGAATGAGCAAGCGGTGCAAAGACTGTTATCGCTGAAGTCTCGTCCTGTTGAAAAAGGCTTGATTTTAATTACGGGCCAAATGGCACATTTTAACTCAGTGTTCGCTGATTTACCGGAAAGCCAAGTAGAGAAACTCACCTCCACATGGCCAGGGCCGACCACTTGGCTGGTGCCCGATCAATGGCATATTCCTGAGTGGGTAAAGGGTGAATTTACCAGTGTCGCGTTAAGGGTAACCAATCACCCATTAGTGGCGGCTCTGACTGAACAATTTGGTGGCCCTATCATTTCTACCTCTGCTAATCCGACCACGAAACCTCCGGCGATCAGTAAGTTGCGAGTGCATCAGTATTTTGGCGATGAACTGGATTACATTGTACCTGGTAAGCTGGGTGGACTAGATAAACCCAGTAAAATCATAGATTTGGCAACTGATCGTATATTGCGTAGCTAGTAGCCACTCATAGATTGAACATTAAGAGAGCCGCGGCATAAATGGTTATTTTTCAAACACGCTGTAAACCCTTCCATGGGCGCTTGACTGCCGCGTCCCTGCGGCAGACAGTTTGAAAAACAACCATTCATGCCACTTGATCACCGAATTTAAATAAAAACCATAAATAGGAAGCAAAATGCAAGAAAATCAACTGGATAGGGTGAAAGCCTATTTATTGGATCTGCAAGA
The DNA here is from genome assembly GCA_041636295.1 of Oleiphilaceae bacterium. Classification (GTDB taxonomy): domain Bacteria; phylum Pseudomonadota; class Gammaproteobacteria; order Pseudomonadales; family Oleiphilaceae; genus Alkalimarinus. The sequence continues at coordinate 1,624 of JBFKTM010000483.1, read as the reverse complement.
CAGCATATGCGAAGGGCTTGAACTGGAAGACTCTCGTGGCCAGTTTATTCAAGATAGCTGGGAGCGAGAAGGTGGGGGCGGTGGTCGTAGCCGAGTATTAACCAATGGCAAGATATTTGAAAAGGCCGGCGTGAACTTTAGCCATGTGCACGGTGATAAATTACCTCCTTCAGCAACCGCAGCCAGACCGGAGCTTGCGGGTAGAAGCTTTAATGCTGTGGGTGTATCACTGGTGATTCATCCTGAAAACCCTTATGTACCGACCTCCCATGCCAACGTGCGGTTTTTTATTGCGGAAAAAGAAGGTGAAGCGCCGGTTTGGTGGTTTGGTGGTGGCTATGATTTAACCCCCTATTATGGTTTTGAAGAAGACTGTATTTCCTGGCATCAAGTGGCTAAAAATGCTTGTGATCCTTTTGGTGAAGAGGTTTATCCGAAATACAAAAAATGGTGTGATGACTATTTTTATTTGAAGCATCGTGATGAGGCCAGGGGCGTTGGTGGGTTGTTCTTTGATGATTTGAATGAGCCAGGATTTGAAAAGTCATTCGAATTTATGCAAGCGGTGGGTGACTCCTATTTGCAGGCTTATTTGCCCATCGTGGACCGGCGTAAAGATATTGCCTATGGCGCCAAAGAAAGGGATTTTCAGCTCTATAGACGCGGCCGTTATGTTGAGTTTAATTTAGTGTTTGATAGAGGCACGTTGTTTGGACTGCAATCCGGTGGCAGAACCGAGTCAATACTCATGTCGATGCCGCCTTTGGTGCGATGGGAATATAATTGGCAACCAGAGCCTGGCTCCGACGAAGATAAACTGACGAGTTATTTCTTACAGCATCGCGACTGGCTAGCGAAATAGGGGAGAAAGATGGACTTATATGCAGTTTTTGGTAATCCTATTGGCCACAGCAAATCACCTTTGATTCATGGTCATTTTGCGCAACAGACTGAACAGGATTTGGAATATATTGCCATTCAAGCCCCCATAGATGGCTTCGAAAAAGACGTGCGACAGTTTTTTGAAAAAGGCGGGAAGGGCGCTAATGTGACCGTGCCATTCAAAGAGCAGGCTTGGCAAATGGTTGACAGGAAAACGGAGCGTGCTGAACTTGCCGGTGCGGTAAACACTTTATACAAAGATGAGGCCGGTCTTTTATGGGGTGATAATACCGACGGTGTTGGCATGGTTACCGACATAACTCACAATTGTATGGTGCCAATTAAAGACAAGCGCGTACTGATTATTGGTGCTGGCGGAGCGGTTAAAGGGGTAATAAAACCCGTACTGGATGCCGAGCCTTCAGCACTAGTGATAACCAATCGCACGTTCTCAAAAGCAGAAGACTTGGCGGCTGCTTTTTCTGTTTACGGCCCTGTCTCTGCGGTGCCTATGGCTGAGTTAGGAGAATCCTTTGACTTGGTGATTAACGGCACATCCGCGAGTTTAGGTGGGCAATTACCGGATTTACCAGAAGGAATTGTATCGGGTGCAACTACCACTTATGACATGATGTACGCCGCTCAAAAAACCACGTTCAATCAGTGGGCTGAAAATTGTGGCGCGGTCAAAACTATTGACGGCCTAGGCATGTTAATCGAACAGGCCGCTGAGGCGTTTTTT
>JBFKTM010000482.1:0-3371 GCA_041636295.1 Oleiphilaceae bacterium | reverse complement strand
CTTTGTTTTCAGTGAGATCAAGGTCAACGGTTACTGTATGCCAGTCTTTGGTATGGGCGATACCCACTGTGGCTTGCGGGTCGACATCCATACTGATGCCACCAATGGTTTTTAAGTCAGTAGGGATAACGTTGCGTATAGATAGTCCGGCGATCCACTGGCCATCTTCGCCAAATTGATAGGCTGTTCCCAGATCCAAATTAAACATGCTATCTTCAGTTTCAAAATTGTCCGCATCAAAATCCTCATCATCAAAAGAGGCGACACTTGCAATGTATTCATAGGTGCGAAGCTGCATAAATTTAGGAGATACACCAACGGTTAGCTTATTACCTTTTACATCAAAAGCCTTCGCAAAGCTAACGCCAATTTCTCCGATGACGCCAACCAGTGCGGTGCCAGAGGAGGTGAGAGTTTGACCCACGCCATTACCGGTATCAATTGGTCCTGTGGGGGTTCCTGCGATAACTGAGTCCAAATAGGCAAGATCTTCTTCAGTAATATCCCCTCGTACGGTCGCACGAACCGTTGCGTCGGTAAAGAATCCAAAAGAGAAGTTATTATTGGGTATCTGCAGTGCTGCCCCCAGGCCCACATCGCCTCGTACAGTATCATTGTCCAGTTTGGCCAATTGACTCCTTAAACGGGCTGCAGATGCCTGTACCGCTGACTGATTTAGCGCTGCAACGGCGGCGTTAAATCGATCAACTTCTGCCTGAATATCATCAATCTGATCGACGACTTCCTCGTCGTCAGCAAACTTGCCATTGACCGACGGCAGTATTAATCCAAAGCTGTCATGTTTTTCTTCATGCTTGATAGCTAACAAGGCTGGGTTATGAAAGCTGGCGCCGGCAGGGCTTGAGGCTGCCACTCCGGTCCCGCCCATGGCAAACGAGCGGGCATCTTGAAAAGGATTAGGGGCAGCGGATGCCAATTGTGTGTTTGCCAGCATTACACCAGCAGTAAGAGCAAGTAATCGTAGTTTCATTACTATTATATCCTTGGCTTATTATTTGACGTTGCGATTGATTCGAAAACATTATGTTGTCTAACGGCTGGCAAACACGCCGATAGCGGTTCTTTAATTCTGTCCGTTTTATTAGTTTAGAAGTGCACAACAAAATTTGAAGTGGATAAGTGTATTTGTTTGTATCTTTACCCAAGTGTGGTGGTGATGCGGCAACAGATGACCTCAGAATTTTGAGTAAAATGTAATATTAGGCATGCCTTTGCCGATAAAATCTATTATTGCCCTTATTCCGGGTAAAAATAGATGGCACGAGTTTTTCATGGGATATGGCATAGAACCCAATTATTGTTGTGACATATTGGGATAGTTTGCTTGCTTTAATGACAGGTTTTTATATGAAACACCTCTTAATTTTGTTGGTATTGGGCTTTGTTGTCGGTGGCTTGTCATCTTGTGCTGGTGTCAGTGATGATGGGCAGTCTGCAGATAGGGCGGCGAACGATTCGCTGAAACCCATTCTCATTCGTGTTACTGGCTATGGCACCTATCAAAATGAGAAAGACCGATTGTCAGAACGAAAGCGCTTGATGGCAATGCGAGCCTCTCGCTTAGACGCTTACCGGGCATTAGCTGAACGAGTGTACGGAACCGTAATTTTTGGATCATCTACCGTAAAAGATTTTGTGTTGCAGGATGATAACTACCGAACCATGGTTGATAGTGTTATTCGTGGTGCCAAAGTGATCAATGTCACAGAGCATAAAGGAGGGACGTTTGAAACTGTGGTTGAGTTAATACTGGAACCTCAATTCCGCGAATGCTTAACCCATGTGAATCATTTTCGATATAACGAAGAGTGTCGTTTACCGCTTCCCTATGGAAACGATTCAACAGGTGATATCCATGCCTCCAGTAAAGGTTCTGATAGTCTCTACTACTTAAAATAGTTTTGGTTGTACTGCAAAGGTTGGAGAGGGGGATTATGGTTACGCAAAAAACTTATGCTGTTTTGAGTAAGGGATTTAAACTATTCCAAGCTCTGCTTGTGGTGGCTGTGCTTAGTATTTCGTCTCCGCTCAAGGCGGAGTGGGTACAGGCGACGGGTAGAGCCACTATAGTTGATGGGCAAATTGAGCAGGCTAGAAAGCAAGCGAGAGAAGATGCGTTACAACAAGCAGCCATGCAAATTGGGGCGGTTATTGAGGGGCGCCAGGAGATGCGTAACGGGGCGCTAACCCGTGATGATGTGACGGTATCGACTCACGCTCGCGCCAAAAGTGTTGTTATTATCAGTGAAGACGTTTCCGGTAGTTTGCTGAGCATGGTGATCAATGCCGATATGGTGAAGATCAAGCAACAGCAGTGCCCGGCTGACAAGGCAAATGGCTATAACAAAGAGATCGCGCTGCTCGGCTTTTCTGTTCAGCATCCAGAACAAGCCAATATGGGAGCGCTTTACGATGTTGATCGTAAGCTGCCGGCCTATCTTAAAGAACTGCTAAATCAACACGGTAAGCTGGTCGTACATGAGTCCAGTCAGTATAAGCTATTTGAGGAGTTGGCCAATGCACCCACAACCGAGACGAGCCAGCGCACCCTTACTAAAGTCGTTCATTATGCCCAGCAATTGGGCGTTCAGTTTGTGGTGTCGGGTGTTATCAGAGATATGTCTCTGGTAGACAGTGACACCTATGGCAGTTCAATACTCGCCTCAACGCGCCGATTTTGGGGGCTGGCAGATCGCAACCGTCATTTCGCCCTGGAAGTGTTTGTTCATGATGGATTTAGTGGGGCAGCGGTTTTCCAGAAAAGCTATGACCTGACCGCCGTTTGGAATGCCGATCCGAACGAGCAGATGGGGTTTGCTTCTCCAGCCTTCTTGAAAACCGCATATGGCCGTTCGATAGCGGAACTATTGGAAGATGTTGCCGAAGAGGTGAATGGCACTTTACGCTGCCAACCCTTTATGACGCGAATTACCCGAGCGGACGGAAAAATACTTCATTTCGCATCGGGTGCCAGCGCAGGTATTCGTCCGGGAGACCAATTGGCGGTCTATCGAACCTATCGTTTTTATGATTCAGACTTGTTGGCAGGCACAGAGCTTACCAATGCCAAAGCTGCGTTAACGGTTTCTCAGGTACACCCAGGGTTTGGGACGGGAACGATCTCAGTCGATGCTGGCCGGTTAAATATCCAGCCAGATGACCTGTTAATAGCCTGGTAGAGTTTGAGTTATAAGTTATAAGTTATAAGTTATAAGTTATAAGTTATAAGTGGCAAGTTACAAGTGATAAGTTTACCATTTTGCTACTTGCTACTTGCTACTTGCTACTTGCTACTTGCTACTTGCTACTTGCTACTTGCTACTTGCTACTTGCTACTTGCTACTCAATTG
>JBFKTM010000481.1:0-3372 GCA_041636295.1 Oleiphilaceae bacterium | reverse complement strand
TAAACCTTAAACCTTAAACCTTAAACCTCTACCCACCCACAGTGGATAGTTGTCCTTCTACTTTTTGCTTGAGCGATGGTTTTATTTTGCCGGTTTTTAACAGCCACTGGATGGAATCGCGTATGCTCTCTTCGGCGCCTCTTGGGTTAATGCCCAAGGTGTCAATGGTGTCCTGGTAATCATAATAGGCATAACGTTCGGCTACTTCATACACCAGATCGTAGGTGAAGGGTGGTCTGAGGCCGACCAGTTTGCAGGCAGACTCGACTATGCGGGCGGTTAGCAGTGTCAGGCTGCGGCTGGTGCCAAGGTGCATGGGTTTGACACCCGTTAGTTTTTTAATGAGTTGACCGGCTTTTTTCACTTCCATATTTTCACCACCGGCAATGTAGCGGTGGCAGGTCTCACCCTTGGTCAACGCGGCAACATGGGCGTCGGCTACATCGCGTACGTCCACAAAATTGAGACCACCTTTATAGGTCTGGCCTTTGCCGTTGATCCAGTCCATCACCATTTGGTTGGAAGGGGTAATACGGTAATCATAGGGGCCCAGTACTATAGCAGGGCAGATGACGACCAGGTGAATGCCGTACTGTTTAGCCAGTGACTGTGCGGCTTGTTCGCTCTTGGTTTTGGCGATGTAATAGGGGTTGTGCGGGTCATCATTCCAGTCATTGCCGGTCCGTTTTACGTTTGGATCGTAAGAGAAGCCAATGGAGGCTACCGAGCTGGTGTAGACAATACGTTTAATACCCGCTTTGTTGGCTGCTGAGAATACGTTTTTGGCGCCTTCAATGGCCGGTTCAACAATCTCATCGGCGGTTTTGGCTATCGTTTTATAGACGGCTGCCAAGTGAATGATTGCATCGCAACCAATGGCCGCCTGCTCAAGACTTGACGCATCCATAACGTCGCCATAGCTGAGTTCAATATCTAGGCCATCAATACCCTGGGTGTCTGAGGCTTGTCTTATAAATCCCCTTACTGAGTGACCTTGTTTAATTAACGCGCGAACCACATTGGCACCGATGTGCCCGTTGGCTCCTGTAACCAGAACTTTCATGACTAATCCCTTGTGTAGCCGTTATTGTTAAACGGAGAGTTACTAAACGGAGTTTTGTTAAACTGAGAGCTATTAAACCGAGTACTAATCAATAAAATGACCAATGGCCAGTTGTAATCTAACCATATTAGTTCAAAGTATTAAATAGCAAAGTTCTCAAAATAGTAGCCCGTTTTTAATTAGTAAAAGGCATCCGCTTTTGGTAGTGGTATTTTAGTATTCTTTGCTAAAATCAAATTATCTAAAAAAACAAAAATAGCTCGCACAGCGATCTCAGGATATTGCCTAAGGCGTTGTGTGGAATGAAATTGTAAGTGTGCATTAAGAGCAAATGTAGTGTATCAACCACCCGGACCATCCGTTTCCCATCAGGCCAAGCTTCAGCAGGGTGAGTTTCTGTTAAACAGTTTTAAGACGCTGTTTGATCATCAGCCGACACTTGCAGAAATTCATCGACAATTTGGCAGTGATCAAAAACTGCGAATTCTCTGTTATCAGGTCTCTGAATATCCTACGCTCATTGAAGCAATCCGCTCTACGGCTAATCACTCTCAAACGTTTTTAGATCATGCGCTTTTTACCAGCTGGTTTTCGTTTTTAATCGCTGACCAGATGAAGTTATCGGTAACCACCACAAAAGCGCTGTTTATTGCTGGGTTGTCACAAGATTTGGCGGTTTATGGTCTGGATTATCTTCGTTCGACATTGAATACTTCGTCAGAGTCGGGATACGTGTCTGGCGAAGCCTCAAGTGATGAAGTACATCTTCTTACGGTTATGCAGTTTTTGGCGGTTATCCCCAGACTACCTGATGGTGTAGGGCTGTTAGTGCTAGACCACCACGAACAGTATGATGGGCTGGGCGTTCCCAATGGCAAACGGGAGCAGCAGTTACCCGTTGCATCACAGGTTCTTATTGTTGCCAATGAAGTCGCTCGTCTGGTGTATCGAAATAGCCAGTTTGAAATAGGCAGGGCGCTACCGGTTTTAAAATTGAATGGCGCGGTATATTTTAAGGAGGTCTATCGAAAGGCTATTGAAATGGTTAAGGGGCACGGCCGCAATGTGCCACCCGTGGGCGACATCCATGTACCGGCTCTGCTCGATATGCAAAATCGCCTTTCACTCCGCTGGCCTCATGTGTTGAAGGCAACCGCTGAGCTTATAGGGTTGGAGGAGAGCAGAACCATTATAGGGTTACGATCACTGGCCAGAAGAGCCTGGATGGGCGTAACCACTGCAGGCGTGCTTTCCGATGAACTGGCAATCTGGCTCTCAGAGATTAGTTCAGAAATAAAAGAGCACGAGATTGGCGATTATCCTGAACTTCTGGAAGCTGAAATACTGCTCGGTGAACTGGATGATATGCTGGTTCGTTTTCAACAGCTACTGGAGCAGCTCGTGCAAAAAGAATTAACCGTAATGGATGACGCGAAACGCACAGCACTGCAAGGGATTTGTGAACAGCTCGGTGAGCAGGAAGAAACGTTTGACCTGGAAGAGTTTACTCTTTTAAATATGTGCGATTAATTAACGGCCATTCACGCGTTAAACGGTCTTCCACTTAATCTATAAGATAGCAGATGCCAAACACACCACTTGCTCAACGCTCGCTACCCGTATTTACGGTTGTACTTCTGTCCTCACTCTATTTCTCTCAGGGTCTACCCTCGGGGTTTTTGGCCCATGCACTGCCTGCACTGCTGCGTGAGTACGATGTGCCACTTGAATACATCGGTTTGTTAAAATTATTGGCGTTACCCTGGTTTTTAAAGTTCCTCTGGGCGCCGTTTGTTGATCGAACCGAAGTGGCAAGGCTGGGTGATCATCGTGGCTGGATCTTGCTGATGCAATCACTATTGGCTTCGTTACTCTTACTGGTTTCCTTATTCCCACCTGATACAGTATTTGGGCCTCTCATCTTCGGTTTTTTTGTGGTTGTCGTGTTGATCAATACCACTGCCGCAACACAGGACATTGCAACCGATGGCCTTGCAGTAAAACTGTTACCTGAAAAATGGAGAGGACTGGGTAACAGTATTCAGGTATCGGGTTTTAAACTGGGGATGATAATTAGTGGCAGTCTATTACTGATTGGTGTCGATAAACTGGGCTGGGCATTATCCTTTCAATTATTAGCCTTAAGCCTGGTCATTCTGTTAATTCCTGCTCTGGTATTTAAAGAGAGAGGTCTTAACCTTGCATCGACGAAGTCAACCCGCGCAGAGCCAGTTATAGAGCGCACCCGTTTCCTTGATACCTATAAAGGCTTTTTTACGCAGCCTGGCATTGTTTATTGGTTGGCTGTG
>JBFKTM010000480.1:0-3381 GCA_041636295.1 Oleiphilaceae bacterium | reverse complement strand
TGATTGGCTATCAGGAACAGAGTTCTTTTAATCATGCATTTAAGGGCTGGTGTGGCTTCTCTCCTACGGAATATCGAGAGCAACGGGGATTGGCAGTCAAAAGGAAAAAGGGCTAACCGGAATGGGTATCCAGTCTGCCCGAATGACAACAATGATAGCGCTGTCTGCTATCAAATTTACTCAGCCCCTCTAAGATAGGCAGCTTGATTTCGTTTGTCATACCCAAAACTGGTTATTTTGGTACGATTATTGGCTGGTGGCTGATCCATGAATGGCGTTTGTTAATTGAGCAATCCCATTTTTATCGCCTCTGTGGTGGCCTCGGCACGGCTGCAAATATTGAGCTTGGCGTAGATGTTTTTTATATGCTTCGCCACGGTGTGATAACTCAAGTTCAGCGACTCGGCGGCTTCGGCGGTTTTGTAGCCCTTGGCAATAATTGTCAGGACCTCCTGTTCCCGCGCACTCAGCGCGTGAATGTCACAGACCTGGCTGAATTGCGAACCTGTGGTGTTGACTGATGCTGGTGGGTTGAGGCTCTCTTCCTTGAAAAATGACAGTAACTTGTTGGCTATGCTGGCAGATAGTGGGGGTTCACTATTTACAATTCCCTTGAGTGCCCGGGCAATATTTTCTTTGGTATCTTCTTTCAGCAGATAACCTTTGGCACCTGCTTTTAATGCCGGAAAAAGGTGTTTGTCATCATTGTAGATGGTGGTTACGACAGGGTAGGCATCTCGACACCGGTAATTGAGGGCCTGAATAACCTCGACACCGGAGCCATCAGGCAGGTTGAGGTCTACCAAGGCAATATCGGGCTGCACTGTTTCCAATAGTTTAATACCATCTTCGACACAGGCTGCACAGTGAATCTCAATACAGGGGAATGCAATTAACAGTGCTGAGCGCAGCCATTCACAGGCTTCTGGGAGGTCTTCTACAATGATTCCTGTTTTCATCTAATGCTCCTTGTTCTCCAATGGCAACTGGCAGGCCATGATCATGCCATGGTTGGGCTCACTGTGCCATGTAATCTGACCTTTCAACTCATCGACTCGTTCACTGATATTACGGATGCCACGGCCCTTGCGGACATTGATTGTGTCGAAACCAAGGCCATTGTCGCTCATGGAAAGCATCAGATGGTGTTGAGTTGTGCAAATAACCATATCAATACGGGAGGCAGAGGCATGTTTAAAGGTGTTGGTCATAATCTCCCTAATAATGCGCCGTATATTCATAAAGGCAAGGGGGGTCAGTGCCAATTTCTGGTTGTTAATAAAAGTCTCGACGGAAAAGTGAATATTGAAAAACTTGCAGCGGTGAAACGCCTCCTCCCTGATCTGGGTAAGGGCATGTTCCAGAATAACCGGTTCGCTTTCCAGCCCTTGCATTACGTTGCGCAGTTCAGAAAGTGTTTCTCTGGCAAGATCGCTGACCTGTTCATCCTCTGATCGATAAATAATCGATAGCAGCTTTGCTCCCACATCATCGTGCAAGTCTCTGGCGACCCGCGCACGTTCTTTTTCGACACCTTTTTGATAGGCCCTTTGCTGCGTTTGTACATATTGGAAAAGCTCTCTGGAGCGGTCTGCCAAGTGCAAGTCTTGTTGACTGAACAGTCGTCGCCCGTGATTGGCACATCGAAGTTGATAGGCCGATACGCGATTGAACCCCGGTATTTTAAGTAGCAAGCCATCGGAAGCCAGTTGTGATGCGGATGCCTCAAATTTAACCGGAGTGATTTCCAGCGGCTTGAAAAGATATTCAAGCGTGTTTTGCCAGTACTTCTCAGGTGACTTTCCGGATGATACCGCCGCCTGAATCAGTACAGGGTAAGTGGCATTCAGATAGTCGGCGGAGTAAGTGGGCGCAAACCGCTGCAGAACGAGTTGCCGCAGAGGGAAGTAGAGCCAGCCTGCAATGGCCAGTGTAATAATAAGGCTCATGGAGGCGGTCATTTCCAGGCTAAAAACTAAAATGGCATCAAACAGAACAATAAATATGCCGCAGGCGAACCAATACCAGGCGGTCAGTATCCACCGATCCAGGTTGAATAATTTGTAGCGCACGATGCCCATGGCGATACCGGCATACAGCAGCGGGAAGAATCCCCACGCCTGGGTTTGATGTATTAGCGATTCATGCCCCAGCAACTGGGGAAGAAACACCAGCGAGATATACAATAAAATGCCGCCAAACCATGAAAATACAAACCACTTAAGCCGAGCCCTGGCAACCGGGTCGAAGGCCGTGCGAGTCCATTGCATACCGGCCAGGGCGATATCGATGCTGAGCAACAGCAGAATAGAGTATCGAACTGTCAGATCCAAACTGTCCGTTAGCTGCAGATAGTTAATGGTTAAAAATAGTGAACCGGTCAAAAAGATGATCAGCGGAAACGGAAAACGTCCGAGTCGGGTGGGGTAGTGCCAGAGCAGTACCGTACCAGCGGTTGCAAATAGCATGGCTCCGAACTGGTTCAGACGAGACAGAAACAGAAAGAGGTCGGGCTCAATAACAATTTCCCGTGTGCTATAGACCGCGCTGGCGGAGATGGCCATGAACAGACCAATGGCGGCCAGCCCATAATAAAACGGGCCTCGTTCCCGCTGGTTAAACGCCCAGACCGCGAGGCCGAGTAAGAGCACGATTAATGCACAACTGATTTGGAACCAAAACAGCGTAGGTAAGGTATGTAGCGGGCGGCTAGGCTCAGGGGTAAGCTCAATGGCTTGCTGCTGATCGGTGATAACTGTGACCGTCGGGCGACTTAGCAGGGTGTAGAGCTGCTGTTGCCGGGCAAAGATCTCATTATAAATGGCGTAACGGGGGGCATCGTCAGGCTCGACGGCAATATCGAGTGGTGACAGGTTAAATGTTTGACCTTCGGGTGCTTTGAGGCCGGTGATGTGGTCGCCCTGAGCCAGTAGTTCCGCTGAAGGGCTGTTTTGGTGAACACGGGTGATAACCAGCGCCTGTTTGGAGGCGTCTTCTGAGTGGTCAAACTCAACCCCCAGCCAAGGTGTCTGACTGGCCGAAGAGAAGATAAACAGTAAGTAAATCAACACGCCGGTGAGGCCGATAGTTAAAATCGAAAATGGCGGGTATTCTCGCTGAATAGATATCACGACTAATCCTTCTCCTTGGAGACTCGTCCTCAGCCCGGTTATTAGTTCTTTTGGTTTGTTCGGGCTGTGCCACTAGGTTTCTGTGAACAAAAGTGCTGTGAACAAAAACACTTTGAATACAGTATCAGGGTATGTTTTAAAAATGAATTAGCGCTCACTATTTTTAACGCCTTTATAGGCTCATCCACGAGATGGGTGGCACTGGTGATATTGAATAATCTTCAGTACAAGTGTACGCTGAGCCGAATCT
>JBFKTM010000479.1:0-3381 GCA_041636295.1 Oleiphilaceae bacterium | reverse complement strand
GGTAACATTTGAGTGCCATTGCCAATGTAAATATAAATTCGATTATCAGTACCCAACCCGCAGTAAAAGGGTGTATTGCGAAAATAATCGGATTTATTAACAGGAAGGCAATGATGGTTTGTTTATACCAAGAGGGTGAGTGTCCAAGGAAGTTCTTAAAGAACGCCTGTGTGAGGGTGTATGTCATTGTCCAATTCCAGTTAGTTAGGGGGCGAGAATTCGAAAAGCCGGGTATTTTACGCTATATGTTCAAAAAACCCTATATTCCATGTGGGGGATGATAGGGTGTTAGCCTATTTATTAGGGGAAACTTTAAAAGCGATGAATGGGAGTCATTTTGAAAAAAAGCATTCAAAGTTACGCAAAGTAATGTATTGAAACAGTCAATTTCTTGTGTCACATGAAAAATGTGTTATAAGTTAAAGTTAATTAAAAATAAATTAAATTAATTCGTGTCGTTCTGACTTAATAATTATGGCTATGATGCCATAGTGGTATTCAATCAAAATTGGGAATTGATAGTTTATGACTGTACCTTCAGTAGCGGCGAAGGCTAATTCGTTCGAACTTGTTCAGTCAGAGATCGAAACAACAATAAAGCAAGCCGAAAAAAATCTTGAGCGCTTTCAAGAAAACAGGGAAAGTGGCGAAGATCTTCAAAACTGCATTGATTTCTTAAATCAGTTGCGTGGTATTTTTGTGCTGGTTGAAATCCAAGGCGGCGTTTTATTGTGTCACGAGGCCGTTTCGCTTGCCAATGAAGTGCCTGTCGGGGCAACCGATGATAAAAATAACCTGCTTACAACACTCAATAATGCTCTTTTTATACTGCGTCGGTATATTGAATACTATCAGCAACGAAGAGAAGATCACCCGGAATTATTACTCCCAATTATCAATGAATTGAGGGTGGCCATCAGAAATAAACCTTTTCCAGATTCCCATTTTTTTGAAATCGATATGGGTAAAAAGGTTAATCATTGTCAAAGTTTTGGATTAACTGGCTCGGCTCCCGTTAATGATTTCGACCATCGGGCTAGACGTTTAAGGCATATGTATCAGGTTGCGCTACTTGGTGTTATTCGTGATCAAAATGTGTCGGTTAGTGTTAAGCTCATGACGCGCGCAGCGCTTGGCTTGTCCAAGCTTTGCAGTGGTACTCCCTTAGCGGGTTTGTGGTGTCTTTTGGCTGTTGTCGGTCAAGCGATGATGGATCGCCAGCTGGAGACGACCAAATCCCGTAAACGACTTTTAATGAAAATCGAAAAGTACACTAAGGAGCTAGTGTACGTAGGTAAAGTCGTGACTTCGAAAACGGCGCCTGACTCGATTACTAAAGAATTGCTCTATCTTCTTGCCCTAAGTGGCTCTTCAAATCCTGAGGTTCAGAAAATTCTCAATGGATATGGTGTAGCGCCCCTCACTTTAAATGAACAAAAGTTGATATCTCATCGTAAACGCCTGTTTGGGCCGGGCGTCGATGTGTTACGTTCACTATCTGGAGCGTTGCTGGAAGAGATATCTCAGCTGAAAGACAAGCTCGATATTATTGAGCGGGGCATCGACCCTGATGTAACCGACTTCAGTGTGATCTCCATAGGGCTAGAGAAACTATCCAGTACATTGATCATGCTTGACCTTAAGCAGTTAGCCGAGCTGGCTTCAGCACAAAATCAGGCGATCAAGTCCTGGGCGGAAGAGAACCGGCCACCCAGTGAAGAGGACTTGTTAGCGGTTGCTGATGACGTATTGAATATTGAACAGGCGATTAAGCGTTTTGAAGAGACGGGGATTACTCCTGAGCTTGATGACAGCATACAAGATCAGCGGGTTGTAGAAAATAGTCCTTATCTTTCTGAAGCTATGATTGTCGTTATTGATGAAGCCCAATCAGGTATTACGTTAACAAAAAGGGCCATAACGGCCTTTGTTGAGTCAAACTGGGATAAGCTCCATCTCGCAAATGTGAATTCTACTCTTAATAGCGTTCGTGGCAGCATGATTATGATCGGGCAGGAGCGTTTGGCAGCGTCACTTAAGGCGAGCGCAGTCGCTATTAAACAAGAACTTTTAGAGCAGGACTCTCAGCCTGATGAAAAAATACTCGATACGTTGGCCGATATTCTGACATCCCTGGAATATTACATTGAAACCATTGGGGGGCGAGAGTCAGTTAATGTAGATCTACTCTCACTAGCTGAAGAAAGTCTGAAGTCTATCAACTATCCTGTACAATGAATTGGGTAGAATAGCTGTTACTCGATGGTCGATCATTAATTTGTTGGGCTGCGTTATGCAGTTATTCATATGCTTTATTCTATTTTTGGTATCTCTCTCTCGTTATTTGCGTTAGCAGTCATTCTCATATCTCTGAAAGTGTTAGTCGGTAAGCGATGGTTTATGGCGTGGCTCCGAGGCACGCTTGCTTTAGCTTCGATCTTATTCTCATTGGCTCTATTGGCTTCAGCCTGGGATTTTGTGTCATATCGTGTGGCTAACCAAAATGAAACGGTTGCAACCGTCGCGGTCAAGGAAATAGCTTCTCAGCAATACCAGTTAGAGTTGGTATTACCTGAAGGTGGCGCTACGAAATATACGGTGAGTGGTGACTTGTGGCAGCTGGATGCCAGATTGATAACCTGGTCTGGTCCTATTGCTATGTTGGGTTTAAAACCGGGTTATCGACTTGATAGGCTGAGTGGTCGATACTTAACGCTTGAGCAAGAAAGGCAAGCTGAGCGAACAATTTACAACGTAGATAACTCGATGTCTGTAGTTGATGTGTGGGCGGTGATCAATAACAATGCGTGGATTCCTTGGGTAGATACGAGGTATGGTAGTGCCACTTATCTTCCGATGAAAGATGGCGCCTTGTATTCGGTGAATCTCAATCAACAAGGGCTTATAGCGCGACCGCTAAATGAGTCTGCCGAAAGGGCTATTGCCACTTGGTAGTGAAGGTGATCTAAAGGGGAATAACCGAAGGAGTTGCTATTATTAAGGGGGACACTAAAAGACGATTCCGAAATCGTCTTTTAGTGTGTTACCAAAATAGGCTTAACCGATGCTGAACAGTTCGCCTAGCTTAGTAGCAAGCATCATATCGCCTTCAGCACGTAGCTGGCCAGCCATAAACGCTTGCATTCCATCAGTTTCACCACTAACGATTCCTTGAAGTGTCTCGGTGTTCATGATCAATGTCACAGATGGATCGTCATGCTCACCGGCAACTAGTTCACACTGTCCGTCGTTAATGATCAGATGGTAAGAATCCGCATCTTCGATTGCAAATTGAAATACTAGATCCAGCCCAGCTGCTGCATCGGCGTTAAAGTTGTCTTTTAGAGTCTCGAAGATTTTTGCTACAGGCATTGGTATATC
>JBFKTM010000478.1:0-3387 GCA_041636295.1 Oleiphilaceae bacterium | reverse complement strand
GAGATGGCGCGCCAGAAGCTGACATCAATAGAGGAGGTATACAGAGTCAGACTCAACTGAACAATAGGGGTGCCCAAAACCGGACACCCATACTCAATAAAGACAACTCACATAAATTAAAGGTTATACCCTTTCTCTTCGTGAGCCGTCGTATCAAGACCTTCAACCTCTTCTTCTTCAGACACTCGAAGATCGGTAAAGAGGCCTACCAGTTTCAATATGAGGAATGAAACGACTGCGGTATAAACGATAGCGGCAACGATACCGATAAGCTGAACTTTAATCTGTCCCGCCATTGACTCAATGCCATCAGCAAACCCAAAGCCGCTAAACACACCCAATTCGGTTGATGCGAAAATACCAACCATAAAAGTACCCAAAATACCCCCAACACCATGCACTGGGAATACATCAAGACTATCGTCAATTTTTAGTACGCGCTTAATATACTGGGTAGCAATAAAACAAACGGCACCCGCCGAAATACCAATAATCAATGCACCACCAGGGCCTACAAAGCCAGACGCAGGAGTAATAGTGCCCAGACCTGCCACCATACCTGTCACCGCACCCAACGCACTTGGCTTACCGAAACGCTTCCATTCAATAAACATCCAAACCAGCGCTCCTGCGGCTGAGGATATATGTGTGACCAACATGGCCATTGCTGCATCGCCATTTGCACCCAACGCACTACCACCATTAAATCCAAACCAGCCGACCCATAACATTCCAGCGCCTGTTACAGTCATTGTCATATTGTGAGGAGGCATAGCTGTTGTCGGGAATCCTTTTCTAGGCCCCAACACAATCGCAGCAACCAAAGCAGCAACCCCCGCAGTAATGTGCACTACAACCCCACCAGCAAAGTCGTATAGCCCCATTTCAGCTAACCAACCGCCGCCCCATACCCAATGGGTAACAGGAACATAAACCGCCAACAACCAAATCGCACTAAAAAGGAGCACAGCCGAAAAACGCATACGCTCGGCAAACCCACCGATAATCAAAGCCGGTGTAATTACCGCAAAGGTCATTTGGAACAACATGAAAAGCGATTCAGGAATATCTCCAGCGAGCGCATCACGGCCGATACCCGCCATCATCACTTTACTAAAATCACCAATAAAACTACCACCTTCGCCAAACGCGAGGCTATATCCCATAATCAGCCAAAGAAGAGAAGAGACCCCTGCAATCGCAAAACATTGCATAAGAATAGAAAGAACATTCTTAGAACGAACCAGACCGCCATAGAACAGTGCCAAACCAGGCAGGGTCATAAATAGTACCAATGCAGTAGATGTAAGTATCCACGCGGTATTCGCACCGCTCAATTGAGCCTCATCAGCCAGTGCAAGCCCTGGCAGCATTGCCACCAAAAATGTTAATAATTTTTTTGTCATAACCTCTTCCCAGTAACCAAACAACAAAATGCACCCTATTAGTGCACCTAAAGATTAAATGCACCAAATATGGATACACATTTTTAACTAGTATTTATAAGCAGGTGTGTGAAATTCAACTTTCAAGCTTAATATTCAACGCCTTATCAAGAGTATAGGGTTTCTTATCAATTACTCACGCTAGTAGGGCAACCTCACACGCACCAGTTTTAAGCATATTCCATGCCATATATCGGTGCGTCGCACCACCACCGAGCATACAGGCGAACATTTATATTAGGCATTAATCAAACCGAGAGAGGAGATAACTAAAATTACACAGTTTAAACAATGAGTTAAGCGTATTTTCGCAACGTTTGAGTATAGAGGGTAGCCATCTCCGAATCGCGCACCGAAAAGTGCACGGTTTTTATTGACTGCACGCCATTACAGGCAGCCATAACCGCGGTAACAGCGACTTCAACAGCTTGCTCTTTAGGGTAGCCAAAGATACCACAGCTGATTGCTGGAAACGCGATAGATGAGAGTTGCGCCTGCCCAGCCAATTCAATAGCTCGTCGGTAGCAGGAAGCCAACAGGCCTGATTCGTTATGATGACCGCCTCGCCAAACGGGCCCTACAGCGTGAATCACAAACCGAGCGGCCAGATCAAAACCGGATGTTATTACTGCCCCACCCGTTTCGCATCCGCCTTCGGCACGGCATGCTGCCGCTAGTTGAGGGCCTGCGGCTCGGTGGATCGCACCACAGACCCCACCGCCAGGCATTAATTGCTCATTGGCAGCATTCACAATAGCGTCAACATGAAGCGCTGTAATATCACCTACCGTAACCAAAAGCTCAGCCATCGAAAGTCTCCCTATGGCATCGTTTGCTTTGTTAGTTTAGGTGGTTTTCTGCTATTCGCCTACCTTGTTATCCCCCTGCATCGAATCAGGTGCTATTACACTCACTTCGTTATTGTCGGGAGATGTTACAACAAGATTGCCCTCACTCACGGTATCATCAACGCCTTTCTCAAGATTATCAAAATGATGCTTAAGATAATCGGCCTGAAGTCGCTTATAGGCTTTCTCCGCCTCAAGCATCAACTGTAGATAGAGCCTAATATGCTTCTTCTCTTTAATAACACCAAACAGCCGCTTCTGTGCAGACATATTCATAACACCCTGAAACAGACGACGATCTAAATTGCGGTTATATTTGGCTAACTTGCGACATTTCCAGTCAAACCCCTCCTGCCCCTCTAGCAGCTTGATATGGTTTAACGCACGGAACTCGAGTTTTTTGCGCACCTGTAAGAGCTCAGACAGTGTCTCGCCCTGAATAAAAAACCGCCTAAACCCTTTTAGTGAAAAACAAAGGGTAATAAACAGCAAACCAAAAGCAGTGCCGCCTATCCAGGCGGGTACCCACTCAATGATTCCCATGGAAAAGACAACGAATTCCAGGGTACAAATTACAAGCCAGTAATCGCGATTTCTCTTTGCCCGTGCAACCGTTCGATTATCTGGATAATCATCCAGATCTAACCACTCATAATTTACATTTAGCACGGGCTGACACTCTGCCAACAGCTTTTTACGAATGTGCTGTTGCTGCTGCTCTTCTGCAATCTGCCTTCGTGCATCATCATTACGCGCTTTACGCTGCCGAATCTCTTCGAGTTCCTGAGTTGTTGTTGGCTTAAAGGCAGACGCCCCCGACACAGGCTTACCATTTGCCTGATTATTAACCGCCTTGTCTTTCGGGTTGTCGTTATTCATTCACACTCTTCGTCTTTCAATTCGATTACTTTAACGTTGCCAGTTTTATTTCACAGGCCCTTTAACTATATCGTTCGCAGTCAGTTGTTCTTTAAGTGTTTTTACAATTGATCAGGATCAGCTAGTTACTCTTGACCCATTGTTAAGATGGATTCGGGTATTTTCCGTCTAATAAAAGAGAACCGGCTTTAATTCAGAAGTTTCATGCACAGACT
>JBFKTM010000477.1:0-3390 GCA_041636295.1 Oleiphilaceae bacterium | reverse complement strand
CTAAACAATTCAAAGAAGGATCAACGAGAGAGTTAAATCCTCTTAATATCTCTGGTATGCTTGCAAAATCCGCTAAGTCAAACAACACATTGTTTCGTTTGACTGGCTGCGTGGCGACATCAAACACGATTCGATAAATCGATTGCCAGAAGTCGTCATCGCCTGATTGCACTATAGAACTGGAAGAGACCTCATGCCAATATACCGTTCAAAAACCTCTACTGCAGGCCGAAACATGGCAGGCGCACGTGCTTTATGGCGTGCTACAGGAATGCAAACTGAAGACTTTAACAAACCAATCATTGCGGTTGCCAATTCGTTTACCCAGTTTGTACCTGGACACGTTCATTTAAAAGACCTCGGGCAACTGGTCTGTAGAGAGATTGAAAAAGCGGGTGGCGTGGCAAAAGAGTTCAATACCATCGCAATTGATGACGGTATCGCTATGGGGCACGACGGAATGCTCTACAGCCTTCCCTCCCGGGATCTGATTGCCGACTCTGTCGAATATATGGTGAATGGTCACTGTGCTGATGCATTGGTATGTATCTCCAATTGCGACAAAATAACCCCCGGAATGATCAATGCAGCTTTACGCCTCAACATTCCCACCATATTTGTATCGGGCGGCCCCATGGAGGCCGGCAAAACAAAACTGGCCGATCACAAACTTGATCTTGTAGACGCCATGGTGATTGCCGCCGACCCTGATGCCGATGACGCACTGGTTGAAGAGTATGAGCGCAGTGCCTGCCCGACCTGTGGCTCCTGTTCCGGCATGTTTACCGCCAACTCAATGAACTGCCTGACCGAAGCGATTGGTTTATCGCTACCGGGTAATGGTACAACCCTGGCAACCCATGCTGACCGAGAGAAATTGTTTATTGGTGCCGCCAGACAAATTGTTGAAATTACCCGAAGATACTATGAGCAAGATGACGAATCTGTGCTGCCTCGCTCCATCGCCAGTTTCAAAGCATTTGAAAATGCCATCACCCTGGATATTGCCATGGGCGGCTCAACCAATACGATTTTGCACCTGTTAGCGGCCGCGCAAGAAGCGGGTGTGGATTTTACGCTCAAAAATATTAACGAACTCTCTCACAAAATTCCGCAGCTTTGTAAGGTCGCCCCCAACTCACCCGACTACCACATCGAAGATGTGCATCGCGCAGGCGGCATCATGGCAATTTTGGGTGAACTGGATCGCGCCGGTCTGTTGCATACCGACTTACCTACGGTCCACGCTAAAACACTCAAGGACGCACTCGATGAGTGGGATATCATTCGCAACAATGATTCAGCCATTGCCGAGTTCTACAAAGCAGGGCCTGGGGGTATCCCGACTCAACAGGCGTTCAGCCAAAGTACTCGTTGGCCCACGCTGGATGGCGACCGAACAAGTGGCTGTATTCGCTCGGTAGAAAACGCCTACTCTCAAGAAGGTGGGCTTGCCGTGCTCTATGGCAACATTGCAGAAGATGGCTGTGTCGTAAAAACCGCCGGTGTCGATGACTCCATTTTAGTATTTAACGGTAAAGCGAAGATTTTTGAAAGTCAGGATGCGGCGGTACACGGTATCCTTAATGATCAGGTGCAAGAAGGCGATGTGGTCATCATTCGTTATGAAGGCCCCAAAGGCGGGCCTGGCATGCAAGAGATGCTTTACCCAACTAGCTACCTTAAGTCCAAAGGACTAGGAAAAGCCTGTGCCCTGTTAACCGATGGACGTTTCTCCGGTGGTACATCCGGCCTATCTATTGGTCATGCGTCTCCAGAAGCGGCGGCAGGTGGAGCGATTGGACTGATCGAAGAAGGAGACAGCATCACCATCGACATTCCACAGCGCACCATAAACGTTAATTTAAGCGACGAAGAACTCGCTGCCCGACGGGCTGCGATGGACGCCAAAGGGAAAGATGGCTGGAAGCCAGCGCAACCACGCAAACGTAAAGTTTCCGCTGCACTAAAGGCTTACGCAATGTTAGCCACCAGCGCCGATAAAGGCGGTGTTAGAGATCTGGAATTGCTAGACTAAAACCTCGCTGGAGGCGGTACGCCATGTACCGCCCCCTTTCTTTCACCTAGCACCTTTTACCTTTCACCTAGTACCTAGTACCTAGCACCTTTCACCTTTCACCTTTCACCTTTCACCTTTCACCTTTCACCTTTCACCTTTCACCTGCGATCATAAACAATAAAACTATAATCATATGGATTCGGGTCTGCAGCCTTAAAGTCTTCACGTGCCGCCTCATGCCACTGCCCCCAATCAACCGCCGCAAACCAGGCATCACCATCAACCTCTGCGTGAACTTGTGTTAGATAAATTCGATCCGCCAGGTCAAGCGACGTTTGATAGATCTGGTCACCGCCAATAATCATCACCTCGTCAACGCCGTCAATAACCGCCGTCGCTTCTGCCTTTATAAACGCATCATTGAGATTATGGACGACAGTGACACCAGAGTGCTGCCACTCTTGATTACGAGTAATGACAATATTGGTTCTGCCCGGCAGGGGTTTGCCAATCGACTCAAAAGTCTTGCGTCCCATAATCACCGGCTTCCCCATCGTTATCGCCTTAAAGTACTTAAGGTCGTTAGGCAAATACCAGGGTAGCTTGTTGTTTCGGCCGATAACCCTATTTTCGGCCATCGCTACAATAATCGATTTTTTCATGATTTAGACAAACCATCTTAAGAAATTTATGTGCTGGACTATTTTACTTGTTCAGTGACAGTAAGAAACCTAGCATATCGAAAAATCAGAGCTATTCTTAAACAAACGATAACGTCAAAGGGAGTTGACATGAGAAGTCGGTTGCTCCCGCAAATTCAATTTGAACCAAAAACACACAAGTGATGATTGGGAGCCAGGTAACATGAAGACCAATATGCCGATCACGGATAACGAGGTTAGCTTTGCAGAAAATGAAACCTTGGTTTCAAAAACCGACCTCAAAGGAATTATAACCTACGTCAACCAAGAGTTCATTGATATAAGCGGCTTCACAGAAGAAGAGCTTATTGGTAAAAATCACAACGTGGTTCGGCATCCAGACATGCCACCAGCCGCCTTTCAGGACTTATGGGATAGTTTAAAAGAGGGTAAGCCCTGGGTTCAGCTCGTTAAAAATCGCTGCAAGAATGGTGACTTCTATTGGGTAAAGGCGAATGTCACGCCTGTGTGGAAAGACGGTACCATAGTAGAATATATGTCCGTCAGAGCCAAACCAACACAGGAAGAGATTGCCGCTACCAAAGCCGCACACCAACAGATTAAAGATGGCAAACTTAAACTGGTCAATGGTAACCCCGTAAAAAAGGGGGTCCCTTCACTTCTGTACAAGCTGGGGAATATTAAACTATCACACCAGTTCATGGCCAT
>JBFKTM010000476.1:0-3398 GCA_041636295.1 Oleiphilaceae bacterium | reverse complement strand
TCGGTGCAGGGCTATCGGGAGCAACAACAGCCCATGCTTTGGCGGACCGAGGCCAAAACATATTAGTCATTGAGAAAGGTGGCGAACCAGCAACGGGGGGCTCCGGAAACCCCCAGGGTGCCCTGTATAATAAATTCTCTACAGAGTTTAATATTCAGACCGCCTACGCCTTGGGAAACCTACTCTTCAGCCAAGCTTATTTTCAGCGAATGCAAAGTCAGTTAAGCAACGCTTTTTGGTCACCCTGTGGCGTTATTCACGTCGGATGGAGTCCCAAAGAAGCGCAAAAACAGAGTGATTTGGTGGCAAACAACCACTATCCGAAAGCGCTGGTAGAACAGCTTTCCTCAGACAAACTAAGCGAATTGGCTGGCATCCCCCTCCCTTATAGCGGTCTCTATTTCCCTGCTTCAGGGTGGGTTGCACCTAAAATACTATGCCAACAGCTAGTGGATCATCCACAAATCAGAACTCAATATAATACGCAGGTATCGCAGCTTGTATATGACCAGCCTAGCGGCCAATGGTCTGTGTTTGACTTTAACAACAACCTAATAGCAACCGCTAACAATGTGGTCGTTTGCTCTGCATCGGATGCAATAGCATTAGATCAGCTCGGTCATCTGAAAACCAAACCGATCAGGGGCCAAGTCTCCCTCGTCTCCTCTAAAAAAGACTTCCCATTGAAGACGGTATTATGCGGCGAAGGTTATATCAGCCCTCAACAGAATGGTCAGTTTTGCTTTGGTGCAACGTTTGACTTGAAAACCCCCAACTGTGAAGTCAGGGATGAAGATCATCAGATCAACATCAAGCAGCTCACGTCCTGGCTAACGTCCGCCAAAGAGGTGTTAGCTCCACCAAACACCACGACGCTTGCGGGCCGCGCATCCATTCGCTGCACATCACCTGACTACCTTCCCATTGTCGGTAAAGCACCTAATTGTGATCAACAAATCGAGCGCTTCTCAAAGCTACGTTATGATGCTAACCATCACTTTGAATGCGGTGGTGCATACCATGAAGGGCTGTTTGTGAACATTGCCCATGGCTCCAAGGGGCTCTCTTCCTGCCCATTGGCAGCAGAATTTATTGCCAGTCAAATATGTAATGAGCCATCGCCATTAACCCTGGAACTGGTCAAGGCAATTAGTCCATCAAGATTTATTATTAGAGATTTGATCAGACGGAAACGCTAATTAGTGCCCGTCCAGAAACGACTGTTTGTAGCGTAGGTCGGGTTTTAACCCGACAATGATTACCGTTAAGATACTGATTTGTAGGGTTAAAACCCGACCTTCAACGGAACATTTCTCAAAAGTTCGGTGTTTCTGGATGAGCACCAATTAGTTATTACCCAGAAACGTTTTTTAGTCGTCCTTCGGCTAGAATGAAGGATCCACAAGTCGTTGAAATAAATAAACCTGTGATCAAGTCACAGGTTTACGTCGGGGAACCTATAGTGTTTCTGGAATGAAACTAATTAGTCTCCCTCTTCGATTACCAAGAGTCATCTTGGGAATTATTAAATACTAACTATCGGTTAAATCAAGTCGATAAATTCATCTTCACCCATGACCCTAATGCCTAGTTCTTCTGCTTTTTTAAGCTTCGAACCTGCAGCTTCTCCCGCAATTAAACAATAGGTTTTGCTGGAAACACTTCCACTAACCTTGGCCCCCAGACCCAATAGCTTTTCCTTCGCTTCATCACGGGTCATCCTGCTCAGTGTTCCGGTAATAACGAAAGTTTTACCTCGAAGCGTCTGTTCTGTTTGATTGATGACCACATCATCCCAATGAACTCCCACTTCAATTAACTTCTCAATTACCTCAATGTTATGATCTTGCTCGAAAAAAGAGACTATATGACTGGCAACGATTGGCCCGATATCAGGTACGGATAAAAGCGATTCGAGATCGGCCTTTCTAAGGTTCTCCAATGTTCCAAACGCATTTGCCAGTGTTCTGGCGGTAGTCTCACCGACCTCCCGGATACCCAACGCATATATAAAGCTGGGTAGCCGGGTCGCCTTGGATTTATCTAACGCCTGAAGAAGATTAGCAGCAGACTTTTCGGCCATACGCTCCAAACCGGCAACCTGATCTTTCGTTAATCGATAAAGGTCAGAGACATTTTCAACAAAGCCATTATCGACCAATGCCTCTACTAACTTGTCTCCCAAACCATCTATATCCATTGCTTTACGGGAAGCAAAGTGTTTAATTGCCTCCTTACGTTGCGCGGCACAAAATAAACCGCCAGAGCAACGCGCAACAGCTTCACCCTCTGTCTGTAAGACTTCGGATTCACAAACAGGGCAATGTTCAGGTAGCGTTACCGATTTAGCATCATCAGGCCGTCTATCCTCAACAACACTTACAACCTGAGGGATGACATCACCCGCCCGTCGAACAATGACCGTATCACCAATCATCAGCCCGATTCGCTTAACTTCATCCATATTATGTAAGGTCGCATTGCTGACCGTTACGCCGCCTACAAAAACAGGTTCCAACCTGGCAACCGGTGTCACAGCCCCCGTACGACCAACCTGAAATTCGACATCAAGGACTTTTGTTAACTCTTCCTGTGCGGGAAACTTGTGAGCGATAGCCCATCTAGGTGCCCTAGAGACGAACCCCAATGCTTGTTGCTGTACCAACTGGTTGACTTTAAAAACAATGCCATCGATTTCATAGGGCAGCGTGGTTCGCTTTTCCCCGAGAGAGTGGTAGTAATCAAGGCAACCAGATACACCTTCAACCACCTTCATCTCTGCGTTTATTTTCAGCCCCCAATCATTCAGTCGACGCAATGACTCACTGTGAGTCTCGGCCAAGTCACCACCTTCAACAATACCAACCGAATAGCAACACATTTCAAGATTTCGACTGGCCGTTATCTTGGGGTCAAGCTGCCGAAGACTACCGGCAGCAGCATTCCTAGGATTAACAAAGGGTTTGGTCCCCAAGCGAAAAGCCTCAGCATTTAGCGCTTCAAATGCTGATTTGGGCATATAGATTTCCCCTCTTACTTCGAGCCTGGAAGGATACCCCTCCCCCAACAGCTTTAAGGGAATAGATTTAATGGTCCTGACATTCTGGGTGATATTTTCACCGACCTGTCCATCGCCTCGGGTCGCCCCCCTTACCAGCAGACCATCTTCGTATAACAGACTGACCGCAATACCATCAAGCTTAGGCTCACAGGCATACTCTACCTCGCGATCTTCGCCTAATCGTTCCTTAACCCGACGATTAAAATCTATCATATCCTCTTCGTTAAAGGCGTTTTCAAGAGATAACATAGGCAGTTCATGAGAAACTTGCGTAAAGCCTTCCAATGGCTGCCCACCAACTCTCTGAGAAGGAGACGCTGGAGTGACCAGCTCGGGG
>JBFKTM010000475.1:0-3401 GCA_041636295.1 Oleiphilaceae bacterium | reverse complement strand
GGTAGTAGTGTTTCATGATGTGCCAGAGAATTGGCTGTGAACCTATGGTAACCATAGGCTTAGGTTTTAACTCAGTCTCCTCGCCAAGACGTGTACCGAGCCCACCAGCTAAGATAGCTACTTTCATTTTTACCTCCCCAACAGAGTGCTTATCAATCAATAACAAACACACATAGTTATCGAACATCACTCAAACAATGAGCTGTTCAAGCACCACCGAAGGGTATACCCATCTAAGTGAATGCTACGGGCGATTCAAAAATTAAGCGCTATTGAGAAATAGAATTAAAATATCCTGTCGATATCTCTTCTATCTTTCCGTTTTTACGACCATCATCCCTTGTCTTATTATCTATGCAGCTACTTTGTTCGTAGCCATCATATTTATCTTATCTACGGTAGTTTTAGTCGGATATTCAGAAATTGCCAATACGTAATAGACGCCGGATTTACAAATATCCTTTAACAATCTTTCACATTTAAGGCAATTTATCTAAAAATACACCCCGAAAACCCCCACTCTCTTATGCTAAAAAATAGATTTCAAAGCATTTTCACGCCAGCTAAAAGTCCAATGGATTTTATAATTTTATGGACTATCAAATATGTGGTTAATTTCTGCACATAAAATATTCCAATAAATCAAGGCGTTAAAAATAATAAAAAATTATTCCACTTTTTTTTCGAGAAATGTTCATTATTTGCACAACTTCTAGATTAGACCTACGCTAATCCACATAAGTAATTTTTTGTAACGATCTTTTATGAACATGACCAAACAAACCATTATAAAACCATGAAACGTAAAACCATGAAAAGACAGGTACAGAAAATGGAATTAATACAAACATTACTCGTTAAGCTTTTCAGCTATCCCGCAATCAAACGATTCTGTGTGAGTATCGTTTGCCTATCGTTTGTGTCTGCATGCTCTTCCATGCCGCCAGGACAGAGTGATGACACAAAAGCGACGACTGCCAATATCACTCTCTCTTCAAGCTATCTGATTGGGGCTGAAGATGTGCTGATGATTTCAGTCTGGAAAGAGCCTGAACTAAACCGGGAAGTCACTGTTAGACCGGATGGGGGAATTTCGTTTCCTTTAGCTGGCGACATCGATGTCCAGAACAAAACGGTCGATCAAGTTAGAAAAGCAGTCACAGACAAGATTAAAAAATATATTCCCAAAGCGGAAGTTACCGTGTCACTGGTTAAAGCATCCAGTTACCGCATCTATGTTTTAGGAAAGGTCAATAAACCGGGCCAGTACGTGTTAGGTAGCTATGTAGATGTTCTTCAAGCACTCTCCTTAGCGAATGGTTTAACGCCCTATGCCTCTTCAGACAAGATCAAAATACTGAGACGAGAGAATGGCATAGAGCGAGCCTACCCTTTCGCTTACTCTATGGCGAGCAGCGGAGAACGTATGGATCAAAATATTATGCTTAAAAGTGGAGATGTTGTACTGGTGCCGTAGTTGGCGGCGTCAGCTTTTATTAAAAAACAGCGATATCAAAACGAAAAATATTATAACAACGACTGCAAATTGAGTTGCAGGCTGCATGATGCAGGTGTGAGGTGTGAGGTGTCTGGTGAAAGTCGATAGTTGGGTTGTGTCCAGTAGGTCAACAATGCCTCATCAGCGTATTGACGGTGTTGTTAATCGTAACTGTGTTTATCTTCAGAGGTGTGTGGGTATCGTGATTCTGAGTGTCGTCACTGTCCCGGCATTGGCCGGGTACGCCAAGTTCACACCAACGCTGAAGGTTGAAACGCTTAATGATGACAACATTAATCTTGTTGCCGATCAAGAAGATTCTGCCTGGCAAACGACCACCGCCGTGCAAGGTAAAGGAGACTATTTAACCGAAACCAGTACCGTCAGTGGTGACTTAAAATGGGAGAATATCGGGTACAGTGGTGGCAAAAATCTCGATAATCGAGATGATCTGACGCTTAAACTGCACGGCAAACACTCCGATGAACGTAACGCCTGGCTAATAACTGGTATTGCAATCGAAGACTCTACCAGAAAGGACATTATCGATGCTGAAGGTGAAGATGTCGGATCTGATGTGGGCCGTATTCAAGATGATATAACCAGAAACCGACTCTATATTATTCCTGAATGGGTATACCGCTTAACGGATAATCGCCATACGCAGTTGCGGTACAAGTACTCTGATCTACAATATGACGATAGTAAAAATACAGGCTTGGTCGACGCCTACAATCACAATCTCACCGCCACTTACTTCACCCGGTTAAATGAGCACTTTCAACTGATTCCTAGCCTGTCTGCTAATTATTACGAGTCAGAAGATAACGATAAATTCGAGTTTATTGTAGGACGACTGGCTGGCGAGAGAGTCTATGATGATGCCTTTTCAACTCGGTCTTCATTAGGGGTTTATCATCTCGATGCCGACACACCGGAGGTAAACGATACCGATGTTGATCTTTTATATGAAGTATCTGCAATGTATTCTACCGAAACAACCGACTTTACGGTTGTGGCTGAGCGCATACTTGGTCCAGGCGATTTTGGAAACGTAATAACCAGAGATCAGTTTAAAGTAACGCTTAACGGTATCTTCAACCCCTCCTGGGGTTACAACTTAAATGCCCGCTATTATAAAAACCGATCAATAATTAAAGAAATAAATGATAGCAACCGGCGCTACACAGCGCTAAAGGCATCCTTACTTTGGCAATTTTCAGAATCTTTTAATCTCGATATCGGATACCGATTTCGCACTGAAAAAGAAAACGGGGCAGCTAAAGCGGAAAGTAATGCCGTATTTCTGTCGATTAGCTACCAAGCCGAATTCACCAAGTAGAACGAGTTCATAGATTGAACGATTTCAACGAGGATGCAGTCATGGCACACACTGAAATACCAGCCAAATCGAGCCTGGATGATTATCTGGGAGCGTTTAAACGACGTAAGTGGCTTTTAATCAATACGACCGCGGCAATTTTTGCTATAGCACTTTTTATGGGTTATCGAATGCCGCCGGTTTACCATTCCGAAGCATCAATTCTGGTTGAGCAACCCAATATTTCTGAAGATATGGTCGAGCGGACCAATACGGGCTATATCAACAATAGGATTGAAGTGCTGAAAAAAAGGCTGTTGACCAGTGAGAACCTATGGGAGCTAGCTAAGAAAATTCATGTAGTTCCTGAAGACGAAGTAACAATCAGTCGTGGTGTGACAAATAGCCTCAGAGACGCAATCACCATTCAGGTTGTCGATGTTCAACAAGCATCCAATAAAAAGACGCAACCCAACTTGAATACCATTGCCGTAGTCGTCGGTTTTGACGCTAACACCCCAGAATTAGCGCAACTAGGCGCTAATAAATTAACTGAGATGATCTTAGAAACCCATAAGAAAG
>JBFKTM010000474.1:0-3402 GCA_041636295.1 Oleiphilaceae bacterium | reverse complement strand
TACCGTTTGTGTCTGTACGGGCTCTATCTGCTGCAACCCGATTAAGCGACGCTCTGCATCTTTAAAATGCCTTTTTACCTTTACGATACGCTGATACGAGGTAATGGCCCGGTCATACTGCCGTTTTCGTTCCTGCTGAAGAGCAATATCGTAGGCCGTTTCCAGTGCTTCGCCTTCCAAAGTACAGCGGGCAATAAGGTCATCAGCTTCCTGCAGTTGGCCCTGCTCGCTCAACATTCTGCTCAATCTGACATTGGCCTTCTGCAACGCCATTCCAACACGTTGTAGCTGCCGATTGGGCTGCAGCCAAAACAACATAATCACATATCCGATAGAGAGGATTTGGATGACCACCCCTAATGGAACCCATTGTTGCCTGAAAATCTGTAAATAGAACTGTGCCCCTGATAGCGTGAGCAACATCAACAGCACGGTCATTGCTCCCGTAGAAACTGGCAGGCGAGGTAAAACGATCACCAGGAATGATGTAATCATCGAGGCCAATAGAATCTCAATCCACCGAAAGTAATAGGGCTCGAACAGCCCGCTCTCAACTAACTGTGCAGAGAATGATTCAGCGGGCTGAAAGGCAATAGGCCACAACGCTACAGGTTGGCTGGATGAGGTTACGCCATGGGCTAAATGGAACAGCGCCTGATCCACTTCAGACAACAAAATGAGCTGATTTTTCATTGCCAATAAACCCACAGCCACTACTACGACCACCACTCGCAAACTAAATATCGTCAGCAATCCTTCTTTTACGCCTGTTACTTTCAACTATTCCACCTCTTACAACTTTATCCGGGGAAAGGTTCAACTTAAAAAGAGAGGCGCAAAATTAATAGGTGAGATTGATTACATTGTGTAAGGCTTTGTTGAATTGGGAGGGAGTCGACGATGTTGGTGTGGGGAGTGGCACAGTAGAAATGGAAAGTAGAAAGTAGGAAGTAGGAAGTAGGAAGTTGGAAGTTGGAAGTTGGAAGTTGGAAGTTGGAAGTTGACAGTAGGCTGTAGGTTCTAGGTTCTAGGTTCTAGGCTGTAGGCTGTAGACAGAGTGGTGGGTTTATTTTGGGGGCAATCATTTTGCACCAGACGGGCTCCCTCTCCTTTTCAAGAAGAGGGATGGGGTGAGGTTAATTTGAGCGTTCAGCCAACCACTGTGCTACTTCGGGCCAGATCGTTTCAGGTGCTTTACTGCCTGACAATATCCCCATGTGGCCGCCATTCACTTCTAGCACTGTCTGGTCTTTACTGGCAACGTGGTTCAGCATAGCCACACTGCATTCGCGGGTAACAATGGGGTCTTGTTTACCCACCACCAGCATAAGGTTCGCCTTCACATTGCTGAGATGCCCGGTAGGGTTCTTCATGGGTAACTCACCTCTAGCCACCGCATTGTCGGCCCAGAGATACTGAATCACATCCTGAATAACCGCCCCTGGGTAGGCCACCATATTGTCGAGAAATGCGCCGTTGGTTGCATGGGAGACTACGTACTCTTCATCATGAAGATTCTTTAGAAGGTCCAGGTATCCCTGCAGGCTGCCAATGGGGTTAGTCAGTTTGAACGCCAGTGAATTGGCCCAGCCTGGAGAGCGCCACCAGCGACGTCGGGTATTGTGTACGCGCCATCCGGTTTTCTTTTCGAGCCAGTTCAACTGCTTTGAGATACGCTGATACTGTTTTCCCAACTCGCCATTGGCATGATAGTCACTAGGCGCGCCCACCAATGCCAGGTTCACAATATCCGGGTCTCCCAGCGAGGCGTAGCAGGCACTGAACAAGCCGCCAAAACTCCAGCCGTGTAGTGAGAGTTTTTTAGACCCACTGTGCTCCCGCGTTTTTTCGAGCAGCTTGGGCATCCACTCCGCAAAATAGCTGGATATCGAGTAGTGATTGTGGTCCCAGCTGGGTCGCCCCCAGTCAATCAGGTATAACTCGAACCCTTTTGCTCGTAAGTATTTAACAAGGCTTCGTTCAGGGAACAGGTCATAGATATACATATTAACGGCCAATGGTGCGACCATCACCAGCGGTATCTTATGGGTCTTCTTTTCTACCTTGATCGTCTGCCCATCAACCATAATTTCGCTCTCTTTGAGCGGCGGATAGTAGCGCAGTCGAACTATATCTTCTTGATAAATAACCTCAAAAGGTGTTTTCTCGGCCTGGACTAATTTTTCCGTTTGAAAAAAACGCTGTCTGGCGTTTCCAGTTGAATGACCAATGTAGCGGCGGATCTCTTCATACTTGGTTTTTACCGAATCCCTGGCTTTTGCCGAACGGGTAACTACTTGCATACGTTTCCTCAACAAACCTATTTTCACGTAAGAGTGAGGCCTTCAAAAGTTAGTGACCCCAAAATATCGCCGCCAGTTTACGGCTTTTAGTGCACAAGGTCATTGGCCAAAACGTCTGATTCGCTGACCAAATAGTCAAATTTTATCAATCCACATAACCTAATAATCTAAAACAAGTAGGCTATACTTTTTTAAGCAATGAAATATTTAAGCCGATTCACTATCAGTGGAGAGCCGTTTTGAAGGAATATAGTGGTCCTTATTGGGTACTTAATCTGCCTGACAGCTGGCAAGCTCATCATGGCACCGATGTCGAAACCATCTATTATCAGGATGGCGTCGGGGTTATTGATATCACCTCCATCATGAACGATGTGGCGGCGAAAGAGGCCGATCTGCGATTTTATGCCACCGAGTATATGGATAAAGCCGCTGATAATACCGCAATACACTTAGGCGACTTCTCCGGTTTTAGTCTTGAATATGATGAAGAGGGTGACTTTTGGTGGCGGGCATTCCTTAAAGCTGGCCATGTCATACTACTGATCTCCTATAACTGCAAAACCAATGAAAAGCGCCTTGAGCTGGAAGCCGTTAAAGAGCTGCTTCAGTCACTGTCGGTCAGGTGGGATATCTAGTGACTATGCGCGTCTCAATCAGTACTCCGACCACCCTGCTATTGATGCTATCACTGTTTATCTCGTCGCTGGCTACAGCAGACCGCATTGTGATTGTCGCTGACGAGTGGTGCCCATACAATTGCACCCCCGATACCAGCCACCCTGGGTTTATAGTCGAAGCCGTAGACAGTATTCTTCAGCAAGCCGGTCATGAGTTGGTCTATAAGCTGCTCCCCTGGAAACGAGCGGTGGAAGATACTCGAAAAGGCAAATACAACGGCCTGATTGGATTTGGCAGAAAAGTTGAAGGGTTCATTAATACTGAGATGCCTTTTGGACTCTCTGAAGAGGTATTTTTTGTCAGGAGTGATGCTGACTGGCGCTATAACACCGTCAATGATTTAAAAATACCGGCAGTTATTGGTTACCCCAATGGTTATCGTTATACCCCAGACATTGATCAGTATCTGGATCGCAGT
>JBFKTM010000473.1:0-3408 GCA_041636295.1 Oleiphilaceae bacterium | reverse complement strand
GTTTCAGCCACGAAAACGTTTGGAATCACAGTTGAATGCCAATAGGCTGCCTGGCGGTATTATTGGGGTTAACCCGGTCTGGTTTAAGGATAAAGAGAAGAGCAGATATCTTTGGAGCCCTCCCTTTATGCAAGATAAGGATGTGGTGGTGACCCGTAAAAGTGATGCCTTTGATTATCAACATCCTAACGACTTGGTCGGCATGCGCCTGGCTCTACCCAGAGGGCTCTATTTTTGGGGGGTGACGGAGTTGGTCAATGCCAACAAAATTGAAGTCTATGAGACCAGTTCCGATGTGCAGGATCTGCAAATGGTGTTGTTAAACCGGGCCGATGCGACCATTACCAGTGCGCTGACTTTTCAGCACTTTTCCCGTGCTCTGTTCAAAGCCAATGACTTTGCTGTTTTAGCAACCCCCCATGATAAGTTTGAGCGAATGATTCTGTTCCCTAAGCAATATGAGACGGTCTATCGTACACTGGCGCCGATTATTCAAGAGGCAATGAGTGATCCCCAGTGGCAGGTGATCTTGCAACATTATCAATCCGACTGATATCGCCTCATCTAACGTCTAATCGGTTTTTATTTTTTCACGAAAGGAGATAGGAATGCGAACAGGTTTTATGGCCCTTGGATTGGCCCTGCTGCTTCACGGCTGCGCCAGCAGTGAGCCTGCAAACCGTGGACATGGTTCCGTTATGGGGGGGATGGGTGAACCGGTGCGCGAGGTCTCTGGATATGGGTTTATTACCCAGATTGCTACAGGGAAACCGCTGATCAACATTAAACATGGGCCGATTCCCGAACTTAACTGGGCGCCCATGGTGATGGATTTTAACGTGGCTGAAGATGTTGACCTTACTTTATTTCAGCGAGGACAAAAGGTGAGCTTTACGCTGGAGTTGGATAGCGGCAATAACTATCGGATTAAGCAGATTGTCCCTATGGCTAACTAGAGCCGTTTTATCATCAAACCAATACCCATCAACACCAGCACAGAGAACATAATAAAGGCATAGTGCATTACTGACAGATAGTGTGCTATGGCCTCTCTGATACTGCCTTCCCCAATCAGGACCGACATAAGCAGGGTGATAATAATCATGCTGCTAACCATACCCAGGTAACGCATCTTGGAGGCCAACGCCGATGCCATGCTGTAATGCTCCGGTGCCACGCTACTCATAATCAGTGCCATATTGGGCGATGAGAACATGGCAAAACCAAGGCCCTGTAACATCATGGTGACACAGATATAGCTAATGCTGGTGGTGCCGTTAACCTGGGTGGCCATAATTAGACTGATTAACGCTGAGACCATACCCGCCAAGGTAATATGGGTGGGGGTGATACGGTCTGCCAGACGACCAAACAAAGGCGCGGTGATGGCCATAAGAATAGGCCCGATCACCAGAATCTGTCCTGCTTGTTGCGCCGAGAGTTCACGCACCTCCTGCAGGTACAAGCTATAAAGAAAGGTCATACCGAATGAGCCGGAGTACATCAGTAACTGAGTGCTTAATGCCCGTGACAGCACTTGATTGGCACGTAGTCGGTCTAACCGCAACAGTGGCTGCTTCACCCGTTGTTCGACCCAGAAAAACAGGGGAACACCCACGATGCCGCTGCCAAGTAACAGTGCCCCCCAAAGAGGTTCGTCCAGAGTAGCGCTGCCGGTGACGAGCAACATGATGGTCGTTGCAACCACTATACTGCCCAGCCAATCAAATGCCATCTGCGGGCGTTTCCACGCGCCCTTCATCAGGTGATGAGTCAGCACAAAAGACAGCAGTAAGAGGATGGCCGTGAGGTAGTAGACCCAGCGCCAGCCAATGGCCGAGGTAATCAGCCCGGCAATGAACGGTCCGGCGGACAGGCCCGCATAGATTGCGCCAATAGAGAGCCCCATCGCCTTGCCGAGGTTTTCTCGCGCAACCACCTCTGTAATGAGCGCCATGCCGGTAGCCATCACCAGAGCGCCTGATATACCTTGAGTAATGCGTAGCGCAATCACCATTGTCGGTGTGGTGGCGAAGCCGATCGATAGGGTTAGCAGGCCATAGCCGAGCAGACCGGCTTTGAATAGTGTTTTCTTATCGGTGGCATCAGCCAATCGTCCGACCGGTAATAGAAACGCTGCAGCAGCGCCCAGATAGCCCGTCTCAACCAGACCCAGCGCAACGGCACTGGCATTCAGCTCAAGCCCCATTAGCGGTAGGGTGATCCCCACGCCTGAAAACATGAAAGGCATAGCGAATTGTGTCAGTGCGATCACATAGACCAGCGAGGCCATTCCGGGGTGTTTGTTCATGCTTGGAGGGTTGATCCTTGACGGTCTTATTGAAAGTCAGCAAGACTAATACAGTAGCAACGACACTGCCAGCCCTTTCCGGTCAGAAATAGGGCTCCCCATGGATAACTATCTAGTGCTTGTCGAAAAACACGATAAATCACCCGTCGTCATCCTGTGACTTGATCACAGGAT
The DNA here is from genome assembly GCA_041636295.1 of Oleiphilaceae bacterium. Classification (GTDB taxonomy): domain Bacteria; phylum Pseudomonadota; class Gammaproteobacteria; order Pseudomonadales; family Oleiphilaceae; genus Alkalimarinus. The sequence continues at coordinate 923 of JBFKTM010000473.1, read as the reverse complement.
CAATTAATTTCAACGGCTTGTGGATCCTTCGGTCAAGCCGAAGGATGACGAAAAAGCGTTTCTGAATGCGGACTATCTAGTGCCCATCCAGAAACGACTATTTTTAGCGTAGGTCCGGTTAAAACCCGACCTACGATTGAACACTTTTCAAAAGTTCGGTTTTTCCTGGCGGACACTATCTAGATGAATAGTAGATGACGACCGGTTGCCATTGTGTAATATAGGCAGTTTACTCTAATTACCTTAAAAGAATCATATTATGACGTTAGCCGAAAAATACTGCATCACCGCCGCATTTATCTTTTTTATGACCGGCCTGCTTTCCGGCGTCTGGAAGTATCGGTTGATGGCGCAAGGGGTGAGCCATCAAGCCCGTTACTATGTCGATATTACCCACCGCTCATCACTGCTCTATTCGTTTGCCGCCCTGTTGCTGGCAAAGTTTGCTGAACTGAGTGTCTGGCCTGCCCCGGTTAACAACCTTGCGGCCTTATCGGCGTTGATCTTTTTTGCAGCAGCAATCATTACCTATATGGTTCATGGCGTGTTGAAAGATACTGACAACCAGTTGCAGAAGCCCCATAAAGTGGCTCACTTTCGGTTGCCAACGTGGCTTATTCCGTCATTTATGGTGTTATTGATTGTCGCAGAAATTGGTGGCAGCGCGGTGTTGGGCGTGGGGGCGCTGATGTCGATCTGGTGAGTGGTTGAAAAATACTCAAAAATTGTCTTTTTAGACAATGCAAGTTATTGACTGAGCCTGTATTATGGCAAAAATGAGTACAACTGTACGGTGAACGTTATACCGGAGTGAATGCTATACCGGAATATTGCCTATAAGCGACCATTTTAGTCAGGGAGAATCGAGATGGACAACAGTAAAATAACCGAGATGGACTATCGACATTGGGGCAATGTCAGCC
>JBFKTM010000472.1:0-3413 GCA_041636295.1 Oleiphilaceae bacterium | reverse complement strand
GCGTCAAGTTGAAGATACCGTCTGAAACGCAAACAGGTAAACTGTTCCGCTTGCGTGGTAAAGGGGTTGCTCCAGTTCGCGGAGGTGGTGCTGGTGATCTGCTTTGTCGGGTTACGGTTGAGACCCCTGTCAATTTAAACAAGAAGCAAAAAGATTTGCTTAAAGAACTGCAAAAAACAATGGAGTCTGGCGGTGATAGTCAGCATGCCCCCCAGAAGCACTCGTGGTTTGAGGGTGTGAAAAACTTCTTTGAAGATATGAAGTTCTAGGTGGTCTGATTTACAAGGCGGGGCTAAAGGCCCCGTTTTTTATATTTACCCGTTTTTTATATTAAGTAGTCTATTTTTCGAAAGAGAGTGGCGATATGGCGCGAGTAGCGGTGATAGGTGCAGCTGGCCGAATGGGAAAGGTCCTGATTGAAGCAGCAGTGCAGGCTGAAGGTGCAGAATTTGGGGCGGCAATTGTAAGTCCGGAAAGTTCGCTTATCGGTGTTGATGGTGGTGAGCTGGCCGGTGTTGGTAAGCAGGGTGTTTACGCAGTTGGTGAATTGGACGCTGTGGCGGACCAGTTTGATGTGCTGATTGATTTCACGTCTCCTGAGTTAACCATGCAAAATGTGGCTGCTTGTCAGCGGCTCGGTAAAAAAATTGTTATCGGAACCACAGGCTTGAATGATGAGCAGAAACAAGTGCTTGAGCAGGCCGCTAAAGATGTGGCGATTGTATTTGCGCCGAATATGAGTGTTGGTGTCAACTTAACATTCAAGCTGCTTGAGCTCGCCGCGAAAGTGCTGGGTGATGAGGTTGATATTGAAGTTGTTGAGGCGCATCACCGTCATAAAAAAGATGCCCCGTCAGGCACTGCGCTGAGGATGGGTGAAGTTATTGCTGATACGTTGGGTCGAGATCTCAAAGAGTGTGCTGTCTATGGTCGAGAGGGTATTACGGGGGAGCGTGATCCCAAGACGATTGGTTTCGAAACGATTCGTGCTGGTGATATCGTGGGTGAGCATACTGTAATGTTTGCAGGTCTTGGTGAGAGGGTCGAGATCACCCATAAAGCGAGCAGTCGCATGACTTTTGCTAAGGGAGCTATTCGGGCCGCTATTTGGTTGGAGGGGCGTGAAAAAGGTTTGTTTGATATGCAGGATGTGTTGGATTTACGCTAGTAATAAAAAGAGCGGATTGTTCCGTGGACAAAATAAGGTGAAAACAGTAGAATAAGAGAGTTTGAGTGCGGCTGTCGCGCTTACGTTCGAAAATTAACGGCAATTGGCTGTGTTCGAACCATTACTGGAATTCATAATAAAAAAGCGAGATGGGGTATTTTACTCCATCTCGCTTTTTTACAAATTGAAACAGTGTTTTATAAGCCCTGGCCAATCGATTTAAAGAGGAAATGGCGTTGACTAAACCTGCAATTCTTGCCCTTGAAGACGGAAGTATCTTTAAGGGGGTTTCTATCGGTGCGGATGGGCAATCTAGCGGTGAAGTAGTTTTTAATACATCGATGACTGGTTATCAGGAAATTCTGACAGATCCATCGTATGCCCGCCAGATTGTGACTCTGACATATCCACATATTGGTAATACCGGCATCAACTCTGAAGATGTCGAGTCAGATAATATTTGGGCTGCAGGTCTGGTAATACGTGATCTACCTTTAGTTGCGAGTAACTGGCGTTCTGAAAAATCATTGGATACCTACCTCAAAGAGAATGGCATTGTTGCTATTGCTGATATCGATACACGCCGTTTAACGCGCATACTTCGCGAAAAAGGAGCGCAAAACGGTTGTATTATCGCGGGTGAGAATCTTTCCGAAGAGGCTGCATTGGCGGCGGCAAAAGACTTCCCTGGTTTGAAGGGGATGGATCTTGCGAAAGAAGTGACTCGGACCGATGTTGCTGCATGGACGGAGTCCAGCTGGGACATTCGAACAGGCTATGGTCAGAATGACGAGAGTGAATTTCATGTCGTGGCCTATGACTTTGGTGTGAAACACAATATTTTAAGGATGTTAGCTGAACGTGGTTGTCGCTTGACCGTGGTGCCGGCACAAACTCCTGCGGCTGACGTATTGGCTATGAATCCTGATGGTGTGTTTCTGTCTAATGGTCCGGGCGACCCAGAGCCTTGTGATTATGCGATCTCTGCGATCAAAACCGTGCTGGAATCCAAAATACCTGTATTTGGTATCTGTTTGGGACACCAGTTGCTGGCGCTTGCCAGTGGTGCACAGACGCTGAAGATGAAGTTTGGTCATCATGGTGCTAATCATCCGGTTCAGTCGCTGGATGATGGGACGGTGATGATTACAAGTCAAAACCATGGTTTTGCGGTTGATGAAACGAGCCTGCCGACTCATCTTGAGCCTACTCACAAATCGCTATTTGATGGCTCGTTACAGGGGATTCGCCGTACCGATACGCCGGCTTTCAGTTTTCAGGGTCACCCTGAGGCGAGCCCTGGGCCCCATGATGTTGCGCCGTTGTTCGACCAGTTTATTGCGTCGATGAAAACATTTCGTTCATAAGTAGTAAGAACGAGTGATTTAAGTATTATGCTATTGGCTGATGAAAGGCTGGTAGCTGGTTTATTTACTAGAGCTGTTTGTGTTTAACAAATCTCTGGATTAAAACAGATATAGATGGATTGAACTCTATGCCAAAGCGTACCGACCTTAAGAGCATCCTGATTTTGGGTGCCGGCCCGATTGTTATTGGTCAGGCTTGTGAATTTGACTATTCAGGAGCGCAAGCTTGTAAAGCTCTTAGAGAAGAAGGTTACCGGGTGATCCTGGTAAACTCGAATCCTGCGACTATTATGACTGACCCGGCGATGGCCGACTCTACTTATATTGAGCCGATCACCTGGAAGACCGTTGAGAAGATAATCGAGAAAGAGCGCCCAGATGCCGTATTGCCGACTATGGGAGGGCAGACTGCGTTGAACTGTGCGCTTGATCTAGAGCGTCACGGTGTGCTTGAAAAGTACAATGTCGAGATGATTGGTGCTAATGCTGACACAATCGACAAAGCAGAAGACCGTGAACGCTTTGATAAGGCGATGAAAGCCATTGGTTTGGAAACGCCACGCTCGGCTATTGCTCATAGCATGGAAGAGGCGTTTCAGGTGCTGGATCAGCTTGGATTCCCTTGTATTATTCGCCCATCATTCACAATGGGCGGAACCGGAGGTGGTATTGCCTATAACCGGGATGAGTTTGAGGAGATCTGTACCCGAGGGTTGGATTTGTCGCCTACTAGCGAATTGTTGATTGATGAGTCGCTGATTGGCTGGAAAGAGTATGAGATGGAGGTGGTGCGTGACCGCAAGGATAACTGCATTATCGTCTGCTCAATTGAAAACTTCGACGCAATGGGGGTTCACACCGGTGATTCAATAACGGTT
>JBFKTM010000471.1:0-3414 GCA_041636295.1 Oleiphilaceae bacterium | reverse complement strand
CTCGGGATGCTTCTCTTTGATAAAGATCTCTTCACCAGACAGCTGCGCCCCCTTGATGAACTGCACGATACCCACGTTATACCCATAGCCGAGGCTTCGCATGGCCATGCCGAAGGCGGAACTTGATTTACCTTTACCGTTGCCCGTTAACAGGATAGAGACGCCGCGCTCTTGATCCGCTTCTTCAATGCGCTTGTCGATTTTTTCCTTTTGTTTTTCCATGCTGGCTTTATGTTTTGCAGACTTTGAATCACTCATAGGGGGCCTTTAGATTGGTTGTACGCTTCAATCATCTTCATTGAGACAGTGTAGTGGTAGTTTATTTGCTGGTCATGGTAACGATGCTCATCTGCTACCGGGCAACTGACACGGGCGAGACAGGTTTCCCGGCACAGGGAGTTCGCTGTTGCTCGGTACTGTATGCAGCGTTCACTATCTAATCGCCCTTCAGCGCAGGCATTTGCCGGGCAATTTTGGATGCATGCTTTATGGTCGCAGCGATCACATGGAGGGTGACTATTTACTGCGGGTGTTGTCTCGAAATCAGTATCCGTCAAAATAACTGCCCGATAGGCAAACCACGACCCCCACTTTGCGTTAATGCCTACCATAAATGGTGAGGTGTGGTGCCAACCGGCAAGTTTTCCTAAGGCTTGCAGGTCTATTGACTGATGGGGCGGGTAGAGGATGGCAAAGCGGTTATCTGCATAATGCGTTGAACGCCACTGATCAAGGGTGTCGATGGTGAAGTCATCCACTGGATTGCTGGAAGTTTGAGGGTGACGCTGTAATGACTCCCAAAGCGTCCGTCCACCATGACCTATTAAAATGAGTTGCCGATAACTGGCCAGCGCTGGGTGTATCGCTTCAAGAGAGGCAATAATCGAAGCGGGCAGCTCATGAATATTGAAAATACAGTGGAGGTTGAGTCCTCGCTTCGTTAAAAACTGTGGCTTAAACGGCATTGCTGCTGGTATGGCTGAAGACATCTTAACCTACCCCTTTACACTGTTTCGAACCCTGAAAGACTCTTGAGTAGTTTAGTCATATCCAGATGTCTCTCCAGGGTGTCGGCGAGGCGTTCAAGAGAGTTCCCGCGTAGTTGCTCATAATCAATGGTTACCACTTCGGTTAGACCTGCCCAATGGAGCAGTTGTTCCCTGGCATCGTTATGATCAAACAACCCGTGCAGGTAGGTGCCGGCAATCTGGTTGTCATGGGAGATGGCACCGTCTGGGGTATTGTTCAGGGTTAGCAAGGGGCGAGAGAGCGCCGACCCGGTTGTAACTCCCGCATGTATTTCGTAACCCTTAACGCCAACACTCGGTTGGTCGGGGAGTGAGAGGGTGCCGGTGACCCGTTTTAGCTGCTTTTCGGGTTCCAGGGAGGTGCTCATTGCCAGTAAGCCCAAGCCGGTTTCACTACCGGCCTCACCTTCTATACCGAGTGGGTCGTGTATAAACTCCCCCAACATCTGATAACCGCCGCAGATACCGAGCAGTTTTCCGCCGTAACGAAGGTGCTTATTAATCGTGGTGAGCCAGCCCTGTTGCTTCAGCCATTGAAAGTCTTTTATAACACTTTTGCTGCCGGGCAGGATGATCAAGTCTGCCGCTGGAATGGACTCTCCCTCTCTTACATAGTGAAAATCAATCTGGGGGTGTAGACGAAGGGGATCAAAATCAGTGTGATTACTGATACGAGGCAGTACCGGAACGACCACCTTGAGTCGCTGATTGCTTTCGCCATTTTCGCTGCACTCGGTGTTTTCTATCGCATTGACCCCATCTTCTGCATCAATATAGAGCCCATGAAGATAGGGTACGACACCTAACACCGGTTTGCCCGTACGCGCTTCAAGCCAGTCCAACCCGGACTCAAGCAGTGCAATATCGCCCCGGAAGCGATTAATAATAAAGCCACAGACCCGTGCCTGTTCAGAGGCAGACAACAATTCCAGTGTGCCAACCAGATGGGCAAACACACCACCCCGATCGATATCGGCTACGATAATTACCGGGCAGTCTGCCGCCTCAGCAAACCCCATGTTGGCGATGTCGTTTTGGCGCAGGTTGATCTCGGCGGGGCTGCCTGCGCCTTCGACCAGGATGCACTGGTAGTTGGATTTTAATCGCTCATAGGAGTCAAAAACCGCCGTGCGCGCGACTTTTTTATAGTCATGATACTGCTGGGCCTGCATGGTTGTGACGGCTTTGCCCTGAATGATGACTTGCGCACCTTGATCTGTGGTGGGTTTGAGCAAGACCGGGTTCATATCGGTGATGGGCTCAAGTCCGCAGGCAATCGCTTGCAGTGCTTGTGCCCGGCCAATCTCGCCACCATCAATTGTTACGGCACTGTTGAGTGCCATGTTTTGAGGTTTGAAGGGAGCCACGGAAACCCCTTGGCGCTTTAACAGACGGCATAGCCCCGCAACCAGTGTACTCTTGCCTGCATCTGATGTGGTTCCTTGAACCATCAAGGTACCGGACAGTGAGGTTGTATGGTGTGGGGTGCAATCTTTGTTCATAAAGGTATCAGGTGCTTGGGTGTGTGAGTGGATGAGGCATGCTATCAGCCGCTGAGATCGTGTCAATGGGTTTCATTAGCCTTGTCGTTCGGTTTCAGGCCCTCTCTAGCGGTGTTCTGGCCAGACTCCATACGTAGACAGCCTTGGCTCCGTTATGGCGGAGTTGATTGCTTAGTCGCTCCACCGTTGCACCGGTGGTAATAACATCATCAATCAACGCGATGGTTTCGCCATTAAATTTTTGTCGAACACGAAAGGCGCTCAGCAGGTTTTTCTGTCGTTCTGTCTTATTAAGAGAGGCTTGCGAGGGGGTGTTTACGACTCGCTGAATGCTGTGGTGATTAATGGGTATCTTCAAGCGTTTGCTCAGGTCAGTGCAGATATCATCTGATTGATTGAATCCCCGTTGGCTATAGCGTTTGATGTGAAGCGGTACAGGCAGTAACAGGTCGGGTCGGGTAATGGCTCCCTGCTTAATCTCATTGGTTATCTGTTCGGCGAGTAACTGGGAGAGCAGCTTTCCATAGTGTCGTTTGCCATTATATTTAAAGTCAGCGACCAGGGTATTGATCGGGAAGGCATAACAAAACGCCGAGTGGCATTGCTCATAGCTTGGCGGTTTTTTCAGGCACTCACCGCAGACCCTTGGTGCGCGACCTGTCGTGCAGGGTAACTCGGTTGGTCGGTGTAAATCGTTAATGAGTGGGGGGAGCGGTACCGCGCAGACCTCACAGCGATGATTATTCCACGGCAAGTCCGCTTCACATTCGTGACAGATCGGTAGTGTACGATAGATTGTTTGTTCACAGAGATAGCAGTGTTTCTGGCGAACGGCTTCTTGTAATGTTAGTGCTGGGAATAGGCTGTTAACCTTTCGTCTAATT
>JBFKTM010000470.1:0-3418 GCA_041636295.1 Oleiphilaceae bacterium | reverse complement strand
GGTATTCAGCTTGGCAAATCTTACGCGTGTATCAAACCGGACCGCCGCTTTTTCAAATTCCGGTGCCATCATCTGGCAAGGGCCACACCAGGAGGCCCAAAAATCGACTAATAGTGGCAGGTTCTCCGGTGCCACCTGACGACTGAATGCTGCAGCGGAAAGTTCTATGGGTTTGATGCCAAACAGTGGGTTTTTGCAGGCCCCGCACTTGGGACGATCGACCAAACGAGCGCTGGGCACCCGGTTGGCGCGGTGACAGTGCGGACAGTTGACCTGTTGTAGTTCGCTCATATTTAGTATCCCCTACTGTTAAATGCTTGGTAACGACGTAGCTCTTCATGGTTATCACTGCTGTTCTGGAGTGACGTGGAGGAACATCGTTATATTTCAGGCTGATTTTAGCTCAGCGGATTGTTGCTGGGAATGATAGACGTTGTCTACATCGATCAGCTTTGCTAACTGGTTAATCAACATCTCAATCGAGCGTTCACCGTTAACCTGAAACTCGACCAGTAGATGATCCTGATGAGCCCTCATCTGCAAATGGGTGATCAAGAACCCCCGTACGCGGATGGTGCGTAACAGCCGCTCCATAGCGGCCGGCGTATCATGGGTTTTACATTGGATAATCTGGTTCATGCAGTGCTCCTTTCATTATGGTTCGTTAATTAATACTCATATTTTTTAGTTCGGAGTCGCGGCCTGATTCAGGCTGGCCTCGTCGATCATATCGCTATTGGCTGAACCCGGTGCCACAATCGGCCAGACATTGTCATTGGCGTTGATTTTTACATGGAGCAACATGGGGCCCGCATAGGCGAATAGGGTCTCTATGCCTCGTCGCATCTGGTTGGCCTGGCTAATATAGAGCGAGGGTATCTCAAAGGCCTCTGCCATTTTCCGAAAGTCGGGGTTGTCGGAGAGATCAATTTCGCTGTACCGCCCGTGATAGAACAGCTCTTGCTGTTGTCGCACCATTCCCAGACACTGGTTGTCGAGAATAATAATTTTGATCGGCAAACGGTGGCGTTTAATGGTCGCCAGCTCCTGAGCGTTCATCATAAACGAGCCATCGCCACTAACGTTCACCACCGTCTGTTCAGGGTTGGCGAACTGCGCGCCAATGGCGGCGGGCAAGCCAAAGCCCATCGTGCCGAGTCCGCCACTGCTTAGGTGGCGTCTGGGGTGATCAAACTGATAGTACTGGGCAACCCACATCTGATGCTGGCCTACGTCGCAACTGATGATGGTGTCGCTGCTCGCAAGGCGCGAAAGCATGGCCACAAAGGCCGGTCCGCTGATGCTGCTCTCATGATCCGCCGTGGCATTGGCCGATAGGCTAAAGCCACTGGTCTGTTTGCTGTTTATACAGTGTTGCTGCCACTCTTCAATCTGAGTCGGCATGGCCAGTGCGGCAAGAATCGTAGCTAGGTCACCGAGTAACGGAATATCGATGGCCCGCAGTTTCGCTATTTCTGCCGGGTCGCAGTCGATATGAATAATCCGGGCATTGGGTGCAAAGTCATCGACTTTGCCGGTGGCTCTATCATCAAAGCGGGCACCGACACAGATCAGCAGGTCGCACTCCTGAACGGCCAGATTAGCGGCTTTCGATCCATGCATCCCTAACATCCCGAGATGGTAAGGGTAGGCATGGCCGCAGTTTCCCAACCCTTTTAAGGTCTCCACACAGGGCAGGCCGGTCGTATCGATAAACGACCTGAAGGCCGCATCCGCCCGGGCAAGCGTCACCCCACCACCGGAATACAGTAGTGGTTTTGATGCACCGGCCAACAGCTGTCGAGCCTGATCAATATGATCTTGCCACTCCGAGCGAGTGGCTGCCGGGTGTTTGATCGACTGCTTGGGTGCCGGTGTCTGCTCTATGGGTGTTAACAGGATATCCTTGGGTACATCGATCCATACGGGGCCGGGTCGGCCACATTGGGCCAACTGAATGGCCTCATCCATAATGGCGGGTAGTTCATCGGCATCGGTGATCAGATAGCTGTGCTTAACGATTCCCAGGGTCATACCGAGAATATCGGTCTCCTGAAACGCGTCGGTGCCTATCAGCCCTGTCGGTACCTGACCGGTTATCACCAGTAGTGGCACTGAGTCAGCAAATGCGTTGGCGACACCGGTTATCAGGTTGGTGGCGCCGGGGCCAGAGGTGGCGATACAGACGCCGAGTCGTCCGCTGGAGCGAGCATAACCGTCGGCGGCCAGCGCACAACCTTGTTCATGACGGCAAAGTACATGTTGCACTGGCTGTGAGTGGGCTCCCTGAGCAACGGTGACCAGGGCATCGTAGAGTGGCATGATGCAGCCGCCCGGATAGCCAAATACGGTGTCGATGTCATGTCGATGAAATGCTTCAATTATACTCTCAGCGCCGTTCATTGTTTTTCCTTATGGTGTGTCCGTTTGTTCAGTTTGTTATAAATTTTTCGAGGCCCAAAAACGAGAAAACCCCCGGTCCTTTCGGAGCGGGGGTTTTCGAAACAGCTAATGCAGGTTATCTACTCAGCAACGCGAAAGCCCCCGGCGTGGTACGACGACCACCAGGACGATAACGTTGACGATGAGTAGCATTGAACGATTCATGTTGCTTTGTTGTGCCTGCTTTTTCGCTTAACTTACATTGATTACTGATCTAAAAATGATCACATTGCCACAAAGTCTAGCCGCAGCCACAATGGAAATGCAACCCCAAAATCTAAAAATGTGAAAAACAGTTATTTTTTTGAAGGGGTCAGACCCAGCGGGTCTGACCCCTAGCCTTGGTACTTAAACCTTAAACCGATTCACCTTCTCTTTAATGGACTGGCCAATCTCTGCCAGTATTTCACTGGTGTTGGCAGTTTCGCCAGCGGCTTCCGCGGTAATTTCGGTGGCATCGGCAATGGTGGTGATACTGCGGGTAATCTCTTCTGTGACGGCCGTCTGCTGTTCTGACGCCGCGGCAATCTGCACATTCATGTCGCTGATGGTCGAGACGGAGGAGGCAATTCGCGATAGCGATTTTCCGGCTTCATCGGCTTTCTCAACGGTGGAGCTACCGGCCAGTTTGCTATCAGCCATGACCGCTACTGCCCGCTGGGCCCCTTTTTGCAGTCGCTCGATCATCTGGTTGATCTCTTCCGTACTCTCTTGTGTCTTGCTGGCGAGGGTACGCACCTCATCGGCGACAACTGCAAAGCCACGACCCTGTTCCCCGGCCCGAGCCGCTTCAATGGCGGCATTCAGTGCTAGCAGGTTGGTCTGTTCGGCAATGCCACGGATTACATCCAATACTGAGCTGATACTGGTGACATCGGTCTCCAGTTCGCTAATGACATGGCTGGCCTGGTCGATCTCCTCAGCCAGCTGTTGTATCGATGAGATGGCTGAGGCCACCACCTTACCGGCGGTACTC
>JBFKTM010000469.1:0-3423 GCA_041636295.1 Oleiphilaceae bacterium | reverse complement strand
GGAATTTCCAGGGATATACCACCCACAGTGACTGTGATTTGGTCAGCATGGGCGTGTCTGCCATCAGCCAGGTCGGGCTATGCTACTACCAAAATCACCACGATCTAGAAGAGTATAATAAGGCGATTGATGAAGATCTGTTACCCGTTAAACGGGGAGTATGGCTTAGCGAAGACGACCAAATTCGAAAAGCAGCCATTATGGAGCTCATTTGCCACTTTAAACTAGACATGACTCAGTTTGGCGAAGAACACAAATTAAACTTTGCTGACTATTTTGCTGATGAAATTGGCAGATTGTCTCAATATGAAACAGATGGCCTGATTAAAATCGACAACAACACACTTTATGTGCAGCCAGGTGGTCGCCTATTAATTCGTGCTATTTGTAAAATATTTGATAAGTACATTCCTGCAGAAGAAGTTCAGAAAGGATTTTCACGCATTATCTAACCGAGCTCTCAACACAAATCGCGTTGGTAGATTTTAACTATCCACCAGCGCGACTTCGTTATAACTCGTCTCTTTACTCAACTTGTTCTAGACTAAATGAACAAGTCACTGTTTTTAGCTTTCTCACCTTCATCAATTAGCTTGTAGAGGTGTCGACTATGGTTTTTGACGAGTATCTGATTAAATCGTTAATCTCGCGTTACAGTAATTGGCCCGCAGAAGGTCTGAACTATCTAGACCTATCTAAAATAGTCTCACACCCAAAAGCGTTTCGAATGGTTGTTGATGCGATCGTTCACAACTATATCGACTCATCAATCAATCGTGTAGTCGCTATCGAAACCAATGCACTACCCTTTGCTGCTGCCTTTGCCTATTCGCTAAACCTGCCACTCTCTTGTATCCGTAAATACAAAAGAACGCCGGAACGGTGGTTTGAGGAGCCCCATGGCGGAGCCAATTATGATGCGCTCTATATTCGAGAAGAAGAGTGTGAGCCAACCGATAATGTACTGCTATTTGATGACGTAATTGCCACCGGAAATACCGTTAACGCCGCTTCATCGCTAATCCGACGCAGTGGCGCTCAGATTAATGAAATATGCTGCATAGTTGCCCTTCCAGACAGCGGGGCAATCTCGCAAGCGCAGTCATTGGATCTAGGCCTCTTCCCTTTAATATCATTATAACTGACGTACTTGGGTGGTTTTAGTTGTGTCGGTTTTAAAGCAGTCAGTCAGGACACCTCATTCTTAGGAGCTGTTTTGCAGAGTCGCTTTGTGATTAAGTTACAGTCATCAGACAATTCGTACGCTAATGTTATTACAAACATTACTCGCCTTCAGTACAACATTTAAATAGGTATCTACGATGACGCAACCAGCATGGCCACACAAAATTATTTTTCTGTTAACGACAATACCATTTACGTCAACGCCAGCTATCGCAACTGAGAATGAAAAAGAACTGATACTCCAAAGCAAACAGGCTATAACACTGCTGGCCACCGACCTTAAAAAAAGGCTATCAACCACATTAAAGAATGAAGGGCCCATTGCCGCCGTAAACGTTTGCAAAACCGAAGCCCCACAAATTACATCTGACGTTGCGAGTAACAGCGGAATCAGTGTCGAAAGAACCAGCTTAAAAGTAAGGAATTCTGCCAATACACCAGATGAGTGGGAACTAGCAACATTAATCTCATTTCAACAACAAAAAGCCAAAGGAGCTAGCATTGATTCTCTTGAAAAGAGTGCATACACGACCAGTAATGGACAAAAATATTACCGGTTTATGAAGGCAATACCGACCCAAAGCCTTTGCCTTACCTGTCATGGCAAAAACATCGAGTCAACACTACTTAAAACAATTTCACGCCAATATCCGTATGATCAGGCGACAGGTTTCTCTGAAGGCAGTATACGCGGTGCTTTTACCGTGAAAATCGAGTTATAGACATCTAATAAGTAATACCGCCGAACTAACTTAAAATGCCCGTACTAGTAATTCATAACGGTGCTGCTATGAAAGGGCCCCTCCCACTAAGCGATGGCTCATGTAATATGACCTACCGCTTCGATAGGGGCACCCTCACAGTCAGTTAAATAACGGCTGCGACTAGATGTTGATAACGTCCAGCTTTTCAAACGGCTCAATAGGCTCAACATGGGTCATATTGTCGAAATCGTAAAGACCAGTATCCGCTAGATGCGATGGCACGACGTTTTGAACCGCTCTAAACATATTTTCAAGCCGACCAGGGTGTTTTCGATCCCATTCTTGAAACATCCCCTTAATCATTTTACGCTGCATATTCTCTTGTGATCCACATAGATTACAAGGGATGATCGGAAACTCCTTTATAGCCGCATAGCGTTCGATATCTTTTTCACGACAATAAGCCATTGGGCGAATAACAACATTTCTTCCATCATCGCTTTTTAGTTTCGGGGGCATCGATTTTAACTTGCCGCCGTAAAACATGTTAAGGAATAACGTTTCCAGAATATCATCCCGATGATGGCCTAATGCGATTTTAGTGACATTATGTTCGGCAGCAAAGTTATAAAGAATACCTCTTCTCAATCTGGAGCAGAGCCCACAGGTTGTTTTTCCTTCGGGAATTTTATCTTTTACAATGCTGTAAGTATCTTTTTCAATAATACGATATTCCACACCAACAGATTTTAAGTAGTTTGGAAGAATATCCTCTGGAAAACCTGGCTGCTTTTGATCCAGATTCACTGCGATAATTTCGAAATCTATCGGGGCGTTACGCCTAAGATTCAACAAGATATCCAGCATGGCATAGGAGTCTTTACCCCCACTTAAGCAACACATTACTTTATCGCCTTCGCTGATCATCTTAAAGTCAGCTATTGCTTTTCCTACTTCACGTCGTAAAAGTTTCTGAAGCTTGTTGTGCTCTAACTGCTCTTTCTTGTTAACGTCTACTGCTATCGTCATAACGCTCGTTTTCTATATTTTGAGATACTTTTCATTACCCGCGAATTTAAAACACGTATTCAAAGGCACCTATTAAATGACACAGATTTACAGCCGCCGATTATAAATCAATTGTTCTTTAAACGATATTCTGCCTAACGCTTTGTTGTAGATTTTGTAACCAGAACAGATACAACCAAACACGGCGTCTCTAAGCCTCTCATTTAATTTAAGTACCCCTATCACAGATTTCGATGATAAAGGCGTGTTTACGCTGGGCAATAAAATTAAAAAACTATATAATTTCTCCGCTCTAATTCGTAAAGGATATAAGGATGATCAAAGAGAACTTAGGGAAGAGAGAACTTAATCGCATTAACAACCGTAAAGCGATAATTTCAGCAGCAAGAGATTGCTTTAGTGAAAAGGGTTACGATCAAGTCACTGTCAGGGATATTATTCGACGAACTGGCTTAGCGTCAGGAACCTTTTATAACTACTTCCAAAACAAACAATCAATTTTCTC
>JBFKTM010000468.1:0-3434 GCA_041636295.1 Oleiphilaceae bacterium | reverse complement strand
GTGCAAGATTATCTTTCATTATGTAATCTTGAGCACCGGTTTTCATGGCTAAAACGCCTACTTGCTCTTCTATTGTTCCCGATACCACAATTACCGGTAGTTCCGGGTGGAGCTCTTTGACAATTTTGATCGTATCTTGAGACGTAAAGCCAGGCATGTTGTGGTCAGAAATGACAACATCCCAGTTGTGGGTGTTTAGTGCATGACGTAGCTCTACTTCCCCTTCAACTTGATGATACTCAGGCTTTAATCCACCTTTACGAAGTGCTCGCATTATCAATAGCGCATCGTCTTCTGAGTCATCAATAATCAATATTTGAAGGACATCATTCACTTTGGTCAAGCGCTCTTGCTCAATGGGGGGTTTTATTAATTCCAAGCCAGTATCTTCCTAGTACTTTTACTTGTTCGATAAATTCATCAAAATCTACGGGTTTATTAATATAGCTATTTGCCCCGTATCGATAACCGTCTACCATGTCTCGTTCTTCGTCAGAAGAGGTCAGCAGTACGATAGGAATCAGCGATGTACGCTGATCTTTTCTTATATTTTTCAGGACTTCCAGTCCATTGAGTTTAGGTAGCTTAATATCCAGAAAAATAACCTGTGGCGTTTCGTTTGGGTCGCGCCCGTCATATTTTCCGGTACCGAACACGTAGTCCAACGCTTCTTGTCCATCACGCGTGACAACAACGTTGTTGGGTGTGTTGGTTTTTTTTAACGCCCGCAGAGCGAGCATTTCGTCATCGGGGTTGTCTTCAACCAGCAGGATCGTCCCAGAACTCATAAATATCACTCCATAAATACCCAGACTAAAGTTTAGTTAATAGGTGGGGTTCTGCCAGTAAAATAATGGAGATTATTTAGAATATCTCCGATGCAATCCCTTTTCGTCATATCTTCACAGGCCGGTATCCGTAGATTCCCATCTGTGCGGGAGTGATTTTGTTCAGACTCCTTCGTTTAATTTCTCGTTAGCGAAATCAAAATGTTGTTCTTAATATTATCGCCTCGCAGTGAGAGGGCTTTTAATGTACTCGTATAGATATATTAGAGGCAACATTTTTAGATAATTATTGAGAGATTATCGTCTATTCTTAACTATTCTTTAGCCAATTGCTGTAACTGATTGTAGTCGTATCAGGTGTTCTTCTCGGTTTGCTTATCGGTTTGCTTATCTGGATTGGTTCCACTTGAAAATGACTCTGTCTCCCCTGGTTGCGGGCGATTATCATAAAGGGTGAAGTAGAACGTCGCACCTTCGTCTATGGTTGATTTGGCCCAGATATCACCGTGATGGCGGTGGATAATGCGTGAAACTGTTGCCAGGCCAATGCCTGTACCTTCAAATTGCTCCGGCGAATGTAAGCGCTGAAAGGCCGTAAATAGGTTTTTAGCGTAGCGTTCATCAAAACCGGCACCGTTATCTTTTATAAAGTAGATGGTGTGGCCGTTTTCAACATAGTATCCAATTTCTATTTTGGGGAATTTCTCGTACTTGGTGTATTTCCAGGCATTACCCAATAGGTTGTCCAGTGCCACCTCCATCAGTTGTGGATCGGCCATGATGTACATTTCAGGCTGTATTTGAACATCAATGAGTCGGTCGGGCTCTTGTTCCTGCATCTGGTGGATAATGTGCATGATCATATCACTCAGGTCAAAATGAGTGTCTTTGATCTCTTTACGGGTTACCCGTGACAGCTGTAACAGGCTACTAATCAGAACACCCATTTTCTGGCTGGCGCTGCGTACTCGTCTCAAGTAGTCGTGTGCGGTGTGATCGAGTTCGGAGCCGTAGTCTTCCAATAAGGCTTTACTAAAACCGTCGATGGCCCTAAGCGGGGCTCTCAGGTCATGGGATACGGAGTAGCTGAAGGCCTCCAGCTCTTTATTGGCCATGGCCAGCTCTTTGGTGCGTTCTTCAACCTTTAACTCAAGGCCTTCAGCATCATTAAGAATCGTTTTATTCTGCTGTTGGATGGTGGCCAACATTTCGTTGAATGTATCAACCATATCGCCGATTTCGTCATGGCTCTCTTTGGTAGCGCGAAGTGAATAGTCTTTTTTACGGGTAATCTGGCGAGCGGTATCTTTGAGCAACAGTAGTGGGGTAGAAATAAAATTCTGCAGAAACGATGAGAAGATAAATACCGCACAAATAACAATAAGGGCGAACACCCCTGTGGTGATGACGTAGGTTGACAAGTGCCTGTTCAGGCTGTTGAGCGAGACGCGTATATAAAGCAGCCCCATCGCTTCGCCATCAACAACGATCGGCTCGGAAATCTGGTAATAACGTTCATCAAAATGATTCAGGTTGCGACTGGGGTGGTCTGGGCAGCTTGTTTCATTCTCTTTTTTATTGAATGAAGCGAGAATATCATCCATTTCGTTATACAGGCAGGTGGCTTCAACATCATCATGTATTTTCAGGCTATCGACGTTTTCCTGTAGTGTCGCGGTATCGCTAAACAGTAGTGCCGCATGACTGCGGTTGGCAATGATTTTCGAGGTGGTCGAAAACTCTTTAATGATGTTGTTTCGTAGTGAAATATACTCGTACACGATAAATACCGTGCTGAGAAGCACTACGGCCAATAGGGCTGATGCCATGATAATCATGGATAATTTTTTTCTGATGGGTAGATATTTGGCGCCAAACATCACCGCACCTCACTGTATCACTTGGTTAGCCAGTTCCAGTAACTTGGAACTGATTTGAATGTTGGATGAACGTGCTTGTTTAAGGTTGATGTCAAACTTGATGACATTTCCTAACTTGATAAAACCAATGATGCCGCCCTTGTCGGTAAAGCTTTTGATATCACTAACGGTCAGGATGGGTTTGTTATCAATCTGGGTGAGCAGTTCATCTGCGAACTTTTCTTCCGACGGGCTGATAAAGACCACCGAGCAATCGGGGGCTTCATTTTTGTCGGGGTAGATAATCTGTAATGCACGGTTTCGCGCTTTTAACGTATTAAGTTTCTTGGCTTGTGCCCCAAATGGATTTTCACCGTATACGCAGATATTTATATTGCTGGTGGTGGGTTCTTGGGGCCAGGTGATGAACTTGATGAAATTATAGAGATAGACCGCCTTAATCTCGTTTTCTGAGCGAGCTTGTGTGGTCGTGCTTGCGATGGCAAGCAGGAGCAGTATAAGGCAGGGGAGGCTTTTGGCCAGGTGGTTAATCATCAATCCGTTGTGCAATTTTAACGTTGTTTATAAGGTTTGTTGTCTTGATAGTTTTGATGTATCCAACAATACCTTATTAATTGTTTGTTTTTATTAAAGGTTGGCCAAATTTTAGGCGGGAACCGTTATGCTGTAAAGCATTAAAATGTTATTTTTCTTATAAATAAATGTACTAAAACGGTGTTATTTAGAATAGAAAATTGCTGTTCCTCCCCTTTTTTAGGCTGTAACC
>JBFKTM010000467.1:0-3435 GCA_041636295.1 Oleiphilaceae bacterium | reverse complement strand
CCTCGGGTAATCTGGGAGTAATGCTGACCATGTTGGCTCTACCGCTGGGTGTAAAATACTGGCCATCTTCAAACATCCGTGCGGTGCCGTCTGGGGCCTTGGCGGTTATCGGCCACTGTATCGGGAGCAGCTCGTCATATTGCTGAGCGGTGAGCGCAGACAAGCCGCTAATATTGAAGTCTCGTGGCTGGTACTCATCGGTGTTTTCAAATGCCGACAGCTGCGCGTGTTCCCTAAATACCTCATGGGCTGACTGGTACGGGAATGCACGCTCAAATCCCATTGCTTTGGCGACCTGAGTGATAATCCACCAGTCGGGTTTTGCCTCGCCTGGAGCGGGGAGTATGGCTCGCTGACGTGAGATACGGCGTTCTGAATTGGAGACGGTTCCGTCTTTTTCACCCCAGCCGAGCGCTGGGAACAGTACGTCGGCATACTGGGTGGTATCGGTATGCCGCATACAGTCAGAGACCGCGACAAACTCACACTGCTCCAGTGCTGCTTTTACCTTATTGGCGTTAGGCAGGCTGTCGACCGGACTGGTTGCCATGATCCAAACCGCTTTAATGTTTCCCTCTGCAATGGCGTCGAACATGTCGACGGCCTTGAGACCCGGTTTGGCGGAGACCACCTTGCTTTGCCAAAAGCGACTGACGCGGTCTACGTTACTTTCGCTGAAATCCATATGGGCAGCCAGCTGGTTGGCAAGGCCTCCGACTTCGCGACCACCCATCGCATTGGGCTGGCCAGTCAGGGAGAAGGGGCCTGCGCCCACTTTGCCTATTTTACCCGTGGCTAGGTGTACATTGATAATGGCATTGGCTTTGTCAGTACCCGAGCTGGATTGGTTGATACCCTGTGAGTAAGCGGTAATGACGTTATTGGTTTGTCCAAACCAGTGATAAAAGGTCGCAATATCCGCTTCATTGAGATCGCAGTTAGCGGCAACGTCGGGAATGTTTGGGGCAGACTCTCTGGCGCTGGCAATGGCATCGGCGAAGCCATCAACGTGTTTCTCAATATAGTTAAAGTCCAGCTTGCCGCTATTGGAGAGATGACACAACAGTCCGTTGAAGAGAAAACCATCGGTGCCGGATTGGAGCGGTAGATGCAGATCGGCGATGGCACAGGTCTCCGTTTCCCGCGGATCAATCACCACTACTTTTAAGGCGGGGTTGTTCTCCTTCGCCTGTTTGATGCGCTGGAAAATAATCGGGTGGCACCAGGCGGTGTTACTACCGGTTAGGATAATCAGCTCGGCATGATCAATATCATCATAGCAACCCGGCACGGTGTCACTACCAAAGGCACGTTTTTGGGCGGTGGTGGGGGAGGCCATGCAGAGTCTTGAATTGGTGTCGATATTCGACGTGCCGATAAACCCTTTCATTAATTTATTGGCGACGTAGTAGTCTTCGGTTAATAACTGGCCAGAGATATAGAAGGCAACAGCGTCGGGACCATGCTCGTTGATGATGGCGTTAAAGCGGCTCGCGGTTGTTTCGATAGCTGAGCTCCAGCTGACCGTTTCGCCTTTAACCATGGGATGCAGTAAACGTTCATCCAGGCTCAGTGTGTCTGCCAGCGCCGTCCCTTTTGAGCAGAGTCGGCCGAAGTTGGACGGATGCTGTTTGTCGCCAGCGACAGTGATGAGGCGATTACTGAGGTCTTGCACGGTTGCTTTTATGCCGCAACCGACTCCACAGTAGGCGCAGGTGGTTCTGATCTCTTTACACTCAACGGACTCGTTCGGGTTGTTCTGCATAGCACTCACTTTGTGTTGTGATATCCCAAAGGTTTATGGCCACTATATTAGCAAATTAGCCTATCGCTGTTTTACGAGTTAAATCATCGGGGGGTGAAGCGTCACACCTCCCAAGTTGGGAGCGGAGGAGGTGTGAGCTTCGTTGGACTCAAGGAGTCCTGTCGGCGGGGGGACCGGTTGGCTGCAATCACCCTGAGGGAGCAGCCTAAATGTACGTCTGTTTCTAGTATTTATTTTTCAGCTATTTAACGTTCAGTGTGCCTTTTGATAAAGCACTCGACTATCTGCTTAGGCGTTTACATCCAGTATCAGATAGACCATGCCGCCCTCAAGGCGGGCCTCGAAGGTTTTGGTGCAACCGGTATCGTGACCTTTTGCTTCGCCGTCATCGAGACCGATGACCCAATTGTGAAGCGGACAGGTTACTGATTTACCGTGAACAATGCCTTGCGAAAGCGCCCCTTGCTTATGTGGGCAGCGGTCATGGAGTGCAAATACATCGTCGTCGGCGGTTCTAAATACGGCAATATCACCCTGCTTGGTCTTAACTACACGTGAACCCAGCTTAGGGATGTCGGTTAATTTTCCAATTTCAATGGTGTTACTCATTGTTTTGATCTCTCAAAGTCTAATAATTCTGTTCTGCTCTATCGTACCGGAGGCTTAACGCCCCCGGTAATCTGCCGGGTATTTGCTTAAACTTCGGCCAGTGGAATAAAGTTGTGCTGATCAACGCCTTCGCTTGCGCGCTCTTTCCAGGGGTCAACCTGTGCGTATTTTTGTGACTCAAGGAAGCCTTCATAATACGCCTTACGCTTCTCTGCATTCTCGACGATTTCATCTTTGATGTATTGCAAACCGACACGCTCGATCCATGGAGCAGTACGTTCGTTATGGTGACCTTGTTCACGGTACATCTGCATAAAGGCGCCGGTGTATTCCAGAACTTCCTCTTCAGTGGCTACCTTGGTCAGGAAGTCTGAAACCCGCACCTTAATACCGCCGTTACCTGCGACATAAATTTCCCAGCCCGAATCGACCGCGACCACACCAAGATCTTTGATGGTTGCTTCGGCACAGTTACGTGGACAGCCCGATACTGCAATTTTGAATTTGGCTGGTGTCCACGAGCCCCAGGTCATCTGTTCAATCTTAACACCACAGCCGGTCGAGTCCTGCGTACCGAATCGGCAGTATTGTGAGCCGATACAGGTCTTAACGGTACGGAGCGCTTTACCATAGGCGTGTCCAGACACCATGCCCGCGTCGTTCAGATCTTTCCACATCGGAATGAGATCTTCTTTCTTCACGCCTACCAGGTCGATACGCTGCCCACCGGTCACCTTCACCATAGGTACTTCGTATTTATCGGCGGCATCAGCTATCACTCGCAGATCATTGGCTGTAGTTAAGCCACCAAACATACGAGGTACAACCGTGTAGGTGTTATCTTTCTGAATATTGGCGTGCATACGTTCGTTGGTGAAACGCGACGTCATATCGTCTTTATATTCACCAGGCCATGCAGCCAATAAGTAGTAGTTAATCGCTGGGCGACAAACATGACAGCCATCCGGATTGCTGAACTCCAGGAAGTTAGAGACTTCGTGGAATGACTTCAGATTATTTGGCTTGATTGCGTCACGAACCTGGTCATGGCCATAGCTGGT
>JBFKTM010000466.1:0-3443 GCA_041636295.1 Oleiphilaceae bacterium | reverse complement strand
TTCCAGACCGGCTCCGGCACCAGCTCTAATATGAATGCGAACGAGGTGCTGGCCACGATGGCATCTCGGCTATCTGGTGAAACGGTAAGCCCCAATGATCATGTAAATTGCGGGCAGAGCAGCAATGATGTGATCCCCTCTGCCATTCATGTTGGTGCCGCTCTCGCCGTGGAGCAGGCGCTGTTGCCCTCGCTAAGACATCTCGCACAGGTTATCCGCACCAAGGCCAATGAGGTTCAAGGCGTGGTAAAAACCGGTCGTACTCATCTTATGGACGCTATGCCCGTCACGCTTAGTCAAAGCCTGAGTGGGTGGGCGACTCAGATAGAGCAGAATATCGCACGCATTGTGTCGCTCCAGTCTGCTATGCAGAGTTTGGCACAAGGGGGGACGGCGGTAGGAACCGGTATTAATGCCCACCCGAAATTTGCTGAAGCGTTTAATCAAGAGCTCAGTGCTGTAACGGGTGTCACTTTTACCGTCGCTTCAGATTTCTTTGCTTATATGGGGGCACAAGATACGACAGTGGCGCTGTCAGGTCAGCTCAAAACCACGGCTGTTTCTATAATGAAAATAGCCAATGATCTGCGTTGGATGAACTCGGGGCCGCTGGCCGGGCTTGGCGAAATTGAGCTTGAAGCGCTACAGCCGGGGTCATCCATTATGCCGGGTAAGGTTAACCCGGTGATACCCGAAGCGGCAGCCATGGTGGCGGCCCAGGTGATGGGAAATGACACCACCATTACGATTGCAGGCCAGTCAGGGAACTTTGAGCTGAATGTCATGCTGCCCCTTATTGCTTATAACCTGCTCGGTAGTATCCAGCTGTTGTCCAGCGTGAGCCGACTATTGGCGGATAAGGCGATTGCCAGCTTCAAGGTTAATGAGGCAAACCTAAAAGCCTCCTTAAGCCGTAACCCTATTTTAGTCACGGCGCTAAACCCTGTTATTGGATACCTCAAGGCCGCAGAGATTGCCAAACAAGCCTATCGTGAAGGGCGGCCTATTATTGAAGTGGCAGCAGAAAATACCTCTCTTTCTGAGGATGAGCTCCGTCTATTGCTTGATCCTGAAAAGCTCACGAAAGGCGTATGAAACTCGATCATTGAACTCCAACAAACAACAAATCGTCCAAATCATTGGCAACTTCGGGCTTACTCGAACATCCAGAATCAATCAGGCCGCTATTTCACTAAGCCCTTTTGCAAAGGACGACAGACTGGCGTGGGGGATCATCACCATTTGTTTGGCTTGCTGTTCACAATGTCTCTTTACGCGGTAATAGGCATCGTGGCTAACGCAGTCTACAGGACAAAGCACAGCATCAGCCTGAGCCAAAACGGCGTTTAGTCTTAAGCGACCGTCTTCTTTGCCTCCGTCATGATAGAGAAAAGAGCCATTATATTGCTCGACCAGTGCCCTGAAAAATGAACACTGGCTTGCTCTGCCACCGACATAAAGAATATTAAGGCCATTAAGGTGGCTGAGTGGACAGGAGGTTGTTTCTGCAAGTTCGCAGCTATCTTTGCAGTGACTATTCAGCATTCGATTAAGCGTCGACTCTACCGCTGAAAGCTCTGCCTGACTTTCCTGTACAGTTTGTTCTAGTTTATCGTTTTGTTCGGCTGCGACTCTAGCCTGTTGCTCCAGTTTTTGAATTTTTCGATCAGCCTGATTGGCTCTCGATAGTGCGGTATAAAGCTGGCTGGTAAGGTTGTCGATGATCCGTTCGAGTTGCGAATGGCGTCCTTCCTGCTCTAACTCTTCCAAGCGCTGTTTAGTCTTTTCCAGCATCGTTATATGTTCTTTCTGCTGCTCATTTATCTCTCTTAACTGCACGATTTCAGACTCTTTTTTCCTCAGGCGGCTAGCCATCGACGAGGTGCTTTTTAAGTAGGCCTCGTTGGCAATCTGTTTCTGCTCTTTTAGCTTGCCCAGTGACTTAATGTCTTTACGTGTTGACGCGCCGGATATATGGGAGAGCATATGAACTTCACCAATGACTCGTTGCAGTATCTCGTCATCAACACGAGAATTGGTAATGAGAGACCAAAATGCCGCTGCCACATCGCCACTGCTGAGCGCTTCACACCATAGCTGTTCGAACTCTTCGCTGGTACGGGCTTTAGCGTCGCGTTTAATTTGGTGACTATATTTCTTATCCAACAGTTTTTGGATGTAACGTATCGGGTCTGTTGCGGTGCCGGCGGAATTTACAAATATGCTATGTAGCTTGTAGTCGGTCATTTTACCTTCGACGGTAATGCCGAATTTTTTGGTGACCTGTTGCAGTTCAGCCAGTGACAGACAGGTGCCGATAATGCTGCAGTGATAGGCTTTGTCGATCTGCCACAGTTTTTTACGAGTAGCCTGGCCTGAACGATGAGGTGTTGAAAGGGCTGCGCTCTTATTTGATGGCGAACACATAGCAGGTCTCCGTTATAGATTATACTTATGCAAATGATAACTATTCGCAATTATAAATCAAGCTAATAACGTGCGCTATGCCTGTTTTGGTGATGTTTAATCGGGGATTCTCTTACAGCATTGATATTGATCCATGGCGGCCTCGGCCTGGGTCATAACACTATCTGCGGTGAGCGTGAAGAACGTACTAATAGGAACTCCTGCGCTATCGAGTGCTTTTGCTGTCCAGCTGTTACAGGTGTTGAATAGATGAAAGTGATCGGTTGCTTGAAAAAAAAGACTGTCGCCATAGAGCCCTTTATGGCCACTGATAACTTCTCCTTGGCTCCCCCTATAAAATGATCTGGATAAGTATGATTGTAGTAACGAATAACCTTTGGCGGATAGCTTGACCTCTACTATCTGACTTTGCTTGAAAAATCGGTGCGGCTCTTCCGGAACAGCAACAATATGCATAACGCTTTCACTTGGCCAGAGTGCGGCTTTGAGGGCTATCCCCGTTGTTATTTCTTTGGCTTGGTAGAACGCTTTGTCGCCCCAGCCGAACTCTAGGTATAAACGGTTTGGGAAGTATTCGTTGAGAAATGAGAGCTCTGTTCCAAGCTGGTCTCCGGGAATGACGATGCCGGTATGCCAGCCATGACTTACAATATAGATCGGCCTTTCATCGTCTATAGTGTCAGGCAAATAGCGCCAATCCTTGGAAAAACTGCATCCGCCAGCAATCAAAACGGAGAGAAATGTGAAGCAAGGGAGCAGGCGGTTGTGCATTATTTTAGTTCAGCGTTAATCTGGCCAATGCCAGGGTGGCTCATCTAACAAGTTTTGACCCATTATCACCGTTTGTCCAAGCTGTTTTTCCAACTCAATGGCGTGGCAATCGGGGTGTTCGTTTAAAGCCGCAATCAGTCGACTGGCGTGGGATACCACCCATACTTGCGTTTGCTCAGTGGCTTTAAGTATCAAACGTGCCAAGGCTGGCAAAAGGTCTGGATGCAAGCTTGTCTCTGGCTCGT
>JBFKTM010000465.1:0-3446 GCA_041636295.1 Oleiphilaceae bacterium | reverse complement strand
ATGGCGTTAACCAAAACGCTGGTGTTACCAGAGCAGAATATCAGCAAACCCACCCTTGGGCGTTACACGATAGAGCGAGAGCTGGGGCGGGGTGAAATGGGCATTGTCTATTTGGCCCATGACCCCAAAATAGCGCGAACGGTGGCGATTAAAACGTTGAACTTTGACCAGTTTGCCCCCTCTCAAATTGAAGAATTAAAGATGCGCTTTTTTCGAGAGGCAGAAGCGGCCGGGCGACTCAATCACCCCGGTATAGTGACGATTTACGATGTTGGTGAAGAACCCGACCTGGCCTACATCGCAATGGATTATGCCGAAGGTCAACCCTTAAGCCACTTCAGTAAACCGTCCTCGCTACTGCCCATTGAACGGGTATTGGAAATCATTTTAAACGTTGCTGACGCGCTGGCCTATGCGCATCAGCATCATATCGTGCACCGCGATATTAAACCGGGGAACATTATCTATAATCCGGCCGACCGGCGGGTCAAAGTGACTGATTTTGGAATTGCCAAAATGACCGATGAGTCCAAAACCAAAACAGGGCATGTTATGGGAAGCCCACTCTATATGTCTCCCGAGCAGTTAATAGGGCAAAAAGTGACGGGCCGCTCCGATCTGTACAGCTTAGGTGTGACGTTTTATCAGTTGTTAACGGGGCGCACGCCATTTGAAAGTGAGTCGTTGGCCAACCTGACGTATCAGATTCTTAATCAAAAACCGAAAAGTATCCGCTCATTGCGAAGTGATATTCCCGCAGGAGTGAGCCGTATCATTAATAAAACCTTACAGAAAGACCCAGAAAAGCGATTTGAGACGGCACGTTCGCTGGCGGTCAGCCTGCAAAACCTGTTAGAAAAAAAATGTGCATGAGAGGTGCAAATTGAGCCTTCACGTTTATGGAGAGTCAGATATAGGCTTTACACGCCGGTGTAACGAAGACGCCATCGCATGGCATCTGTCTGCTAATGGCCATAGTGCCTTGGCCGTGCTGGCAGATGGCATCGGAGGCTATAAAGGGGGCGATGTTGCCAGTCAAATGGCTGTCGGCATCTGTATGGAACGTCTTTCATCGTTAACCGAAGAAGAGGGCGTGGAGATCACCGAATTAAGTGATGCATTGAATGCCTGCGTGTCTGAAGCGAACCAAAAGATTAGAGTTGCTCGCGAGCGCGACCCGTCTCTGTCGCAAATGGGAACCACGTTGTTGATCGTAGCCATGTTCCGAGAGCTGGTATTGGTTGCCAATATTGGAGATTCACGCTGTTATCGCTTGAGCCACAAATCGGTTAATCAAATTACCCGTGATGACACTGTCGCCCAGGCGATGGTAGATGATGGTTCCATCTCTAAAAGTGAAATGAGTCGAGTACCCTTTAAAAATGTACTCACCAAAGCGCTGGGTTCGGAGCCGGACGTAACAGCCGATATTCAGCAAGTGTTTCTTGAAGATGACGAGGTGCTGTTACTGTGTTCAGACGGTTTGACCGGTGCCGTGGATACAGCCCGTTGGCCTGCAATCATTGGGCAGCAGAAAGGAGTTAAACAACAGGTAGAGCATTTGATTGATGAGAGTTTGAATAATAGAGCCAATGATAATGTATCGGTGATATTGATGCGCCGATGATAATAAGTTGAAAGTTGAAAGTTGAAAGTTGAAAGTTGAAAGTTGAAATAGTGATGTAGTGATGTAGTGAATTGGATAAGGCGTGAGGTTGGCTATGGCAGTGTTAGCACAATTGGTAGACGATGTAGTGGTAAATACCTTTGATCTTTCAGGGGTGTTGGTGAGTATCGGGCGGCATCCAGATAGTGCGATACAGATTAATGAAATCTCGGTTAGCGGGCAGCATGCCACCATCGTGATTGAAGAGAATCAGTATCTTGAGGGTGTCATTGACTACTATATTGAAGATCAGGGCAGTACGAACGGCACCTTTGTAAATGAGCTGCCCGTTACGGCGCGGCAACGGTTAAACAATAACGATACGGTACGCATTGCCTGGAATACGTTTAAGTTTATTGATGAAACTGAAAATGCACTGGAAAAAACAGCCTATCTGCTTGAATAGAGGCTATTTCTTCATTAACAGCGGTTCATAAATGGGGGTAAATTGACTCGCAGCATCAATAATGGATGTTGCGGTTAATGATGGCACACCATAGACCTCGAACTCAGTATTGAAGCGCGACTGTACCCGTAGCGCCAACAGATCAAAGTCACCGTCTCCCGAAGCGAGAACGACCTTATCGACCGTGCTGGCGGCTTCAAAAACGTCAAGGGTAATACCCACATCCCAGTCACCTTTGGCAGAGCCATCACTGCGCTGGATATAGGGCTTGAGCTTCACCTCAAAGCCAAGTTGCTTTAGAAAACCCTGAAAACTTCGCTGCTTCGGATCGCCGCGATCAATCGCGTAAGCTGTGGCAGCAACGATCTCGCCCTTTGAACTAATCTCCTTCCAAAAGGCCGTGTAATTAAACTGCCCCTGATAGGCCTGCCTGACTGTGTAATAGATATTCTGAACGTCAACAAACAGCGCAATCTTTGGGGGCATAATACTCTCAAAACGTAAATGGGGGGGCGATAACCCGATATGGGCGGCTACAGTATATGTTATTTCCCACACTGTAGCCCGTGCCATAAGAAAGTCATGTAAACTTAACTAAGAAAGGATGCAAGGAACAACATAAAGGAGAAAACATGGACGTAATAAAAACCATCGCCCCCGGACAAAAGGGCTCTATCAAATTCTTAAAAGAGTGGGGTGAGCAACTCGTCACCGTACGCTATCGTAAGAGTCCTGAAACCACACAAATACTAACGACTATAGAGATCGTCGTCGACCGCCACCCCATGGCCGAACCCGACACCCATATCAGAGGGCTGCTCACCCACAACAATAAACAACCCGTCGCACTCAAAATCTACTATCAGGAAGAAGAACTCCGAAGACGAGGAAAACAAGCCGGCGCACTATGGAGTAAGCAACTGAAATTATGGATAACCAAAAGAGAAATAGCCGTAAGCCTTGGCTTATTGGATAGAGTTGTAGAAAATGCAGCAGAAGCATGTGCAGATATAGACACCAGCTTGTTGTAAAAAAGCGTCCATATATAGACACTTGCGACTAAATCTGGATACTTGTGTCTATATTTGGTTACGGTGGCTATATATGGCCATCCCCATGAATCAGCTGTTATGCGTTGAAAAGAGATTCAGAGTGAAGTTAGATATTGCCAATATAACTGATGCATTTCGAATATGTGAGCTATTAAATCTAGCTTATCGTGGTGCTGAAGGTTGGACGAATGAAAGCACTCTAGTTGAAGGTAATCGTTGCAGTGAAAACGATATTATTTATGATATTAAGTCACCAGATAACTGTCTACTCGTATATAAACCTGACAATATTATCCAAGCATGTATCTCCGTTCAGAAAAGT
>JBFKTM010000464.1:0-3453 GCA_041636295.1 Oleiphilaceae bacterium | reverse complement strand
TCGACTGCTATCATCTTCATCGCTATCGACCGAACCTTTGACTTGTGGGGCGACGGCGAGATAGATCGTCTCTCCTAGGTGAACTTTATCCAACTGAATAACTAACGGAAATGCAGGGTCATAACCGATATCGAACAGGGTACCGTCAGGGAATAGTCCTGCGGTGGCAACAACGGCCAGTTTACCAAGTGCAAGCAACGATGAATCAAACTGCAACCGATTAAACCCCCAGCAATAAGGTGCCAGATGTCGACATCGACTGGTGATCTGATGTTCAAAGTAACGATCATGTTGCTGAAAATGTTGTGGCCGAAGAAACATGCCTTCGCTCCATATCACCTTATCCATGGCGAAATCCTGATGTATATGACCTGCGAGCCCTTCCTTGGGTGCAGGTAAGTCTGATATTAATCGAGTATGTTAATGCTGTTACCGGCAAACACGATATTTTTTCGGTTTTTCCCCTGTATTACGACAGGGAACACCCGTCTCCAGTTTGCATTATTCATATTACGATACGCCCCCAGCACCGCGATATAGTTGGTTTCGTTCTGCAACGCCAGCTTCATTTCCAACTGCTCTCCGGGTTTCAACGTCAGCTCTTCCAGTGCAATATAATCCGGACCCAAAGTCTCTTTACCATAATCATAAAGACTAAAGAAATCGGCGTTTTCAAAGACCGAAGGCGCTTTGAGTTCATATAGTCGAACCACTAACGGCGAAGGGCGGCCTGAGATATCGGGGTTGAGATCAGCCGAAGCCGTCAACCTCATATCCAGCTTGGTAATTTCTGACTGATACCAACTTGCGCAGCCGCTCCCCAAAACCAGGAGGAGACTCCCAAATATCAGAAAGTAAGCCTTTACTAAAGAACTAACGATTGGTCGTTGCATATTGAAATTCACTCGTCTAAAAATACTGCAGTGGCCTAATTTGCCTTAGCCATAGTGGTGTTTACTTGATCAGGATGTTGATAGTAATAGGCAAATCGAGGCGCAAAGAACTCATTATGGTAGTAGCTTGGGTCACGCAGTCGTTGCTGCCGATAACGCATCTGTTTCACTTGTTTTCGGTATTTCCAAGGCGTTGTTGCATGGGTATCAAGAGGATTGTCTACCGACGTTTTACGCTCGTTACTACGTTGTTCAGACACTTTAATGGTAGGGTCAGAGCGCCTTTTACCTACAGAAAGGTAATCAATCAATGATACCAAGGTTCCCTGATACCCCCGTTCCACACGCAAGAAGTGGTCACGAATATCAGTGACAGCTGACGCTATAGCGGAGGAACCTGATAGATTCTCAACTTGCGGCGCTATGATCATTTCCCTCAGTGCCTGCACCTCATTAACACAATATTTTAAAGGGTTATTATGAACCGGCGCGATTAGGGTCATATCCAGTCTGCATCGATTTTTATACTGACTACGCTCTCCCAACAGCCCCATCAGCTCATGGGTATAGCTCTTCAATAACTCACCAAACCGACACATCAGATCGCCAATATCGTCACGGGACGCCAATTGTTCATCCAACCCGACGCCGCGTAGAAATTGTTGTATCGCTTGATAGTGATTGTCTGCTTTCGAAAAGTCATTACCAGCAAGCCCTGAGTCAGGGTTATGAAGCGGCATAGTAGCGTTAGACGGTATTGTTTGGTTTGGCAGACGTTGATCAAGTACAGGCTTATCAGCAGACGATGCGGAGGTGTATTCAGCTAACGACTCAGGTAACGGTTCAGCTGGCCATGTCGGCAACGGCTCCGGCAACTCAAGTGCATCATCAAGCTGGCTATCCGGTCCCCGGCTCATTAAGTGCTCATAACCAACCATCGAGGCTGAAAGACTCCGGTCGACGTTGTCACCGTGTAACCTATCCAGTGGGTCATGCTCCATCAACAGACTATCGATAGTCTGATTCTCAACGTAGCGGGCATTACTTTCTGAACGGTGGTGATTGGTTGCTTCACCAATGGTGACCGCCACGGTATAGGGCCCCATTGCAATGCGATCGCCAGTATTAACCGGGTAACTATTTCCTTTACCTAACGGTGTTTCATTGCCATTAAGATAGATACCATTAGTGCTGATGTCAGTAATGAAATATTGCTGGTTTTCGAATGTAATCGCGGCATGTTTACCCGATAACCGCCGTTCCGGATCATCCAATATCCAATCACACTCTGCCGATCGACCGATAATGCCACCTAACGGCGAAAAGGAGAATCGGCTGTTATCAAATTGCTGTTGGGCAGAAGTACCTTGAACGAGAAAATCGTTATTTGATGTGTGTTCAGACTGACAAGACTCAATCTGGAATAGCAGTTCCATGTTGTTACTACCTACGTCCGTGTTGGTAAACGCTACTGAGCGATGAAAAACTCCAGCTGCATTAGCGGGTAAGCACACACTCCTTGGTGCCCACCGTTTTATCGAAATCCTTTCGACTTAACATTTGCGCCGATAAATTAACAAATTTTTTTCGCTTTCGCCACCTCATTTATAACTCAGAATCCAGTTTTTTGTTAACATGACGGCTCGATGCGCTCCCGTATCCCCTCCAATTCGTTATGATTTCACATTTTTTTATACCAGAATAATCAAAAGGAATTTACTTAACCGACTATATTTATACTTAGAAAAGCTTTGTTAGAAACTCACCGCAAGCTTCGGATAGTTAACATGGCTAAGCATAATGAAGTTAACAAGATTGATCTTGGCTACCTGTACGATCAATCCCTTACAAGCATTCCTGATAGTATTGACCTCGATAAATGGCAGCGTATGGTCAATCTGCTCGCCTCAATTTTCAAAGCACCCGCTGTCACAATTAACAAGGCACAAGGCAATAGTGTTGAAGTGCTTATTGCCAGTTGCTCCGAAAAAAATCCATACCGCTCAGGTGACTCTGCCAGTGGCGACATTAATATCTACTGCCACCAGGTCATTCGCAGCAAGTCCCCCTTGTATGTGCGTAATGCGGCGGGTGATGGCCAATGGAGTAATAACCCCGAGTTCACCCAGGACGGTTTTGTCTCTTACCTTGGCATGCCACTACTCTGGCCTGACAGCTCCGTTTTTGGCACGCTGTGTGTATTTGACACGGTAGAAACCGAGTACAGAAATAACCTAAAGGAGTTTGTTCAGCTTCTCAAAGATATGATTGAAAATGATTTGCGTTATCTGAAGCTTACCAAGGATTTGAAACTGATCAGTATTAAGGACGAGTTAACCGGCCTTAATAATCGCCGCGGTTTTATGGAGTATGCAAAGAGCTTTATTAGCGCATCCCGCCGTCACCATCAATTTATCGCACTATTCTACTTTGACCTGGATAATCTTAAGTCGATCAACGATCATCACGGTCACGAAGCGGGTGATCTTTATATTAAATCATTTGCCCAGGCGCTCATAAACTCCATTAGGGAAGAAGATATCGCCGCTCGACTGGGAGG
>JBFKTM010000463.1:0-3458 GCA_041636295.1 Oleiphilaceae bacterium | reverse complement strand
TTCAAGGTAACGTAGCGCGGCTATCTCATCACCTGCCTGTATTTTCTGACTGGCCAGCGTCATCATCTGCTTGGCTGCCGCAGAGGGATAAGCCGTATTGCTTCGAGCCGATGGCTCATAGATTTCCTTCTGATGAGAATTTACGGGGGCTGACGATGCCTGTGGCGTAGCAGGAATTACGGCAGGCGGTTGCACACTGCAACCTACCAGCGAAACCAATACCACCAATAAACTACTTAACTGTTTTTGCAACGCTATCTCCTTTTTCTCTCGTAGAATTAGCCTCATTTGGTGATAGTCTTTAACCGCACCATTGGGCTATTTAAATAGCGAGTCAAACCATTTCTTCACCCGAGAGATACCTCTCCCGCATGACTGCCTCGCCGTCGGCCCACTGCCTTCAATAAACGGTATCAATCGTGCCCCTTCACAACCGGCATCGGTTAGATGGGCACCCTGTTCATCCACCCAACGATATTCAATGCCAGACGGCTTGATCGGGTCAAACGGTCGCTGTGGTAGTCGTTTCATCACGCTCCCCCATACCCGCAACGCACCTGAACTTCCGGTTAGCCCGGTAGCACGATTATCGTCATAACCTAGCCACACCACCCCCAGATAATCGCCGGTAAAACCGGCAAACCAGCTATCCCTGGCATCATTGGTAGTGCCTGTTTTTCCAGCCACCGTCAAATCCGGGTTCACATAACGGTAGAGGGAACGACCCGTTCCCTCTTGAGTTACCCCGATCATGCCATACTGCAACAGATGCATGGCTTTCGGATCGACCACCTGAGTCACGCTATAAGGATATCGAGAAAGCTCTACACCGTCTGAGGTGGTAACACTACGGATGGCCCTTACCGGTATATTAAAACCCGACGTGGCCATTGTCTGATACATTTGGGTCACTTCAAACGGTGTCAGGGAAGTTGCGCCTAAAAAGAGTGATGGATAGATATTCAGCGCGCTAGTGACGCCCAACTGCCTGATAGTTGTAGAGACTTCAGAGACCCCAAAATCAAGCCCTAAACGAGCTGACGAAAGGTTATATGACTGACTCAACGCTTTGAATAGCGGGACTTGGCCGTAATGCTTATTATCAAAGTTATTGGGTTGCCAGCGTTCGCCATTGTCAAACTCCAAGGCAAATGGCTCGTCTTTAAGAGGTGAAACCAGAGTATATTTTTCAGGGTGGGCCAACGCAGTCAGATAAATTGCGGGCTTAACCAATGAACCGATGGGACGAACAGCATCTAACGCTCGATTAAAGCCTGAAAATTTTGGCTCAGCACCACCGACCAGCGCAGCCACCTCGCCGCTCTCGCTTCCGGTTACAATCACCGCCCCTTGCAAAGGCGTCTCCTGCTGATTTCGTTGCAGTGCGGCTAACGTCGACTTAAGTGTTTTTTCGGTCTGCTCTTGCAGTTGCGGATCTAACGTCGTGAATATTTGTAGTCCTTCACTCTGTAGATCCTCCTGCTGATAGTCAGTTGCCAGCTGACGTTTAACCAGATCGATAAAAGCTGGATAGCGATTGGTACTGTAAGAGGGTTTGTCAATCACACCTAACGGCCGACCTCTGGCGACAACCGCCTGGTCTGGCGTCAGCATGCCGTCCTGTTCCAACAGCGTCAACACCAGATTACGCCGTTCCAGTGCGCGCTCTGGTCGCCTCCGTGGATCATAGTAGGCAGGCCCCTTGACCAACGCTACTAACAGCGCACTCTGCTCAATGGTTAACTCAGACAGTGGTACGCCGAAATAGAACTGGGCTGCCATACCAAAACCGTGTATCGCTCTGGCTCCCGCCTGCCCCAAATAAACTTCGTTGATATAAGCCTCAAGAATATCCGGTTTTTCATAATGCAGCTCTAGCAGCAGAGCCATCATAGCTTCAGTCGCCTTGCGAATAATGGTCTTGTCACGGCTCAGATAGAAGTTTTTAACCAGCTGTTGAGTGAGCGTACTACCGCCCTGCACAACCCGTCCGGCTTTAACGTTAGCAAACATCGCACGAACAATTGACAGCGGGGCTACACCAATATGGCTTTCAAAATCGCGGTCTTCCACCAGTAACAGCGACTCAGTCAAACCATCAGGCAACTGCTCCAGTGTAACGAGTTGACGATCTTCTTTTTTAGCGGGGTAGATTCCCCCAATCTGTAGCGGTTCCAGCCTGAGAATGGCGCTGCGCTCACCTTTGGCGACATAAAATCGCTGCACCACGTCCCCCTCTATAGAAAAAGCGACCCGCTTGGCGGACTCATCGCTATCGGGGAATCGAAATCCACGGGAGTAGATCACCACACCATTGCCATGGTGCGCATAGCTCCCAGGCGACTCCGCCTTCAAGGTTTTTTTATAACCGAGTGTGGTCAACTCGATCGCCAGATTATCCATATTCAGGGCCAGGCCATCATAGATTTCAAGCGGCCGGGCATAGACTCGTGCCGGAATCTCCCAACGCTTGCCTTCAAACTTGGCCCTGACCACAGCGTCAAGATAAATAACCCAGCTAACAGCAACCACCAAAAGCACTATACTCAGTTTAATCAGTAGTTTTTTGGTGGAGCGAGGAGGCTTTTGTGAGGTTTTAGGCGACGATTTCGTCTTCGCTTTTGCTGTAGACTTTACCTTACCGCCGGTCTTGGGTTTTGCGGGTGTTTTTTTACTCATATTACCGTCAATTACCTGTGCCCGTAGCTACGAGCAGCTGTTCTCGTAATGCGTTTAACCGGCTACCGATTAACCGAATCATATAAAAGGTTGCTTTATCTCATCGTGTGAGTATTCGGTGGACCCAAATCAGTGGCTCGATTTTACATTGTTGCCAGCTTCATACGTTGCCAGCAACCTTGTGACGCTGCCCTGGCTATAAAGCATCATACTATATGTCACTACCATTTTGTGCTTAGTAAGCATTGCGTTGACTAAAGGAGCGTCTCGTGAGTACTGAACTGATTCAAGCCCTGCAGAATCCTACGCTATACGATCATGCGACGGAAGGCTTCAAGGTGCTGGAAACGCATATCTCATGGATCATTTTAACAGGCCCTTATGCCTACAAGATTAAAAAACCGGTAAATTTTGGCTTTCTGGATTTTTCAACACTCGACAAGCGAAAACATTTTTGCAGTGAAGAACTTCGGCTTAATCGCCGACTTGCGCCGTCATTATACCTAGATGTAGTCCCTATTTTCGGCACCGAGACCGCCCCCTGCCTGGCAGACAAAGCAATGCAATCGTCAACAACCTCACCCACAAAATCGCCCATAGAGTACGCTTTGAAGATGGTTCAGTTTCCTCAACAGGGCCTGCTCGACCAGCTGGAGCAAAAACAGCAGCTCACTGCTGAGCACATTCAGCAACTGGCAACCTCCCTCGCGCACTTTCACCAATCCATTGCCGTTGCGGATCCAACCAGCACTTTTGGTACGCCATCAGCCATCATCAGC
>JBFKTM010000462.1:0-3460 GCA_041636295.1 Oleiphilaceae bacterium | reverse complement strand
TATCAAGAAGGACATGGCCTACAGGCTAGGCAATTGTGTTCAGGTTATGTGGTCATGCCTTTACTCGTATTAATAGTATTAGTGTACGTTTATTGCTTTGGACGAGGCCTTGCGGCGATGGGGACGGCCTGTTTTTTTAGGGGCCTGATCAGCTAATATAAACTCAATTTTACGTTCGTTTATATCAACTCGTGCTATTTGTATCTGCACGACATCACCAAGACGGTAGCTTATTTTGCTGCGTTCACCTAAAAGGCACTGTTTGCGCTGGTCGAATTGGTAGGCATCCTTGTTTAGGGTGGAGATATGAATAAGGCCTTCGACTTGTGTGTCTTCAAGTTCAACGAATAAGCCAAAATGGGTGACGCTACTGATAACGCCAGGTAAACAGGTGCCCACCTTGTCTTGCATATATTCACATTTCAACCAGTTTTCTACTTCCCGGCTGGCCTTATCAGCTCGACGGGAGACCTGAGAGCAATGTTCCGCCAGTGATTCCATTGTCGGCTTGTCATACGGATAGCAGTGACTCGGATCGAGTGTTTTTGCGCCACTGACTCGAACTACGTGGTCTCTACCTATTCCGGTCAGGGATTTAAAGGCTTTTAGCATTGGGTGATCACGCTCCTCCCTGCGAATCACCGAACGAATGGCACGGTGAACCAACAGGTCTGGGTATCTTCGAATCGGTGAAGTAAAGTGCGCGTAAGCGGTATAGGCTAATCCAAAATGTCCAAGGTTGTCAGGGCTGTATTCAGCTTGACTCAGTGAGCGCAGCATCATGGTTTGGATGACCTTGGCGTCGCTACGTTGACCAAGTCGACGGAGTATCTGGTCATAGTGGCGAGGGCTGGGGCTGTTTCCGCCAGCTAACTGAAGGCCGTTTTCAGCAAGGAAGCCACGAATCGTGTCTAGTTTTTTCTGCTGTGGCCCTTCATGTATCCGATACAGTGCTGTGAGTTTGTGCTTGGCTAAAAACTGCGCCGTGGCGACATTCGCACAAAGCATGCACTCTTCGATTAATCTGTGTGCATCATTGCGCAACACCGGTTTAATCTGTTCAATTTTTCTAGCACGATTAAACTGAAACTGTACCTCTTTCGTGTCGAAATCAATCGAGCCCCTTTGGGAACGCGCTTGTTGGAGGGTGCCGTAAAGTTGATGTAGCGCCTTTATATGAGGGATCAACTTAGTATGGGCACGCGACACTGACTTTCCTGCTTTTGATTGGGGCGCGGTTAGTAGAGCGTTCACCTGATTATAGGTGAGTCGGGCATGGGAGTGGATGACCCCTTCTGAGAACTGGTATGCCGTCATTTTCCCCGCACGATTGATGGTCATCTCACATACCATGACCAGACGGTCGGTGTTCGGGTTTAATGAGCACAAGCCATTCGACAGGGCCTCAGGCAACATAGGCACCACCTGACCAGGAAAATAGACCGAGGTGCCGCGTTTTTGGGCCTCACGATCAAGTGGACTGCCTGGTTTAACGTAGTGCGATACGTCAGCGATGGCAACAAAAAGCCTCCACCCGCCATTTTTTTCTGGTTCACAATAGACGGCGTCATCGAAATCTTTGGCGTCATCACCATCAATGGTGATGAATGGGAGTGATCGAAGGTCAACGCGGTGGCGTTTGTCTGCTGCTTTGACTGTTACCCCCAAATGGTTGGCTGCAAGCGTCGCTTTTTTCGGCCATTGGTTAGGGATGTCGTGGTTTCTAATGGCCAGATCGATTTCCAAACCCGGGGCCGTCGCATCACCAAGGACTTCCGTTATTCTACCGAACGCATTGGCACGATGGCTGGGATACTCAACGATGGTCGCGACTACATATTGCCCTACCGTTGCACCCATCAGCTGGTTTTGATCCAGCGAAATTTTATTGGCCGTTTTACAGTTTTCTGGTAATAGGAAATAACTATTTTGTTCAATCGCCAAACGCCCGGTAACTTGGGTGAGGCAGCGTTCCAGCACCTTAACAATGCAGACCTCTTTCCGCCCTCGACGATCAACGCCACTGATGCGGACTTGTACGCTATCGCCATCAAATACCTGGCGCATTTGTGAGTGAGGTACAAACAGATCGTCATCCGTTTCATTGATGGTTAAAAAGCCAAACCCGTCACGGTGACCGGTAATGCGCCCGCAGAGCAAGTCAGATTGATCCAGTATGCTGTAACCTTGGCGTTGACAGTAGAGAACCTGACCATCACGCTCCATAGCCCTTAAACGACGTCGTAAGGCTTCTTTTTGCTCTTTTCCGGAGAGTTTCAATGCTTTGGCCAATTGATCACGATTAAGCGGTCGCTTGTGCTTGTCTAGCAGATCGAGAATGAAGGTACGGCTTGGAATCGGTGTGTCGTATTTTTGAAAATCTAAGGCGTTAATTGCCGTTATTGTTGCTGTGTTCATGATTATTTCTCATAGAAAAATCAGCCAATAACATTGCGCTTAGTAAATCGTGATGTGTGGTGTCAGTGCAGATCAGTTATAACTCGGCAAGGTGTGCTGGCTGGTATCGCTCAATAGTATTGAGGATTTATATTAGGTGGCATCCATTACTCTACACAACCGTGTGGGGCAGGATTTACCAGTGACTCTCTTGAGATGCCTGTACGGCGATCTCAAGAGGGAGGGCGTTTACTTAACCACTAAGTCTGTTATTAGTAACCGACGCATTTAGTGGTAAACAATGCCAAAGGGGTGTTAGATGCAAACGATGTTTTCGGCTTGTGGGCCTTTAGCACCCTGAGTGACAGTAAACTCAACATGTTGCCCTTCAGCAAGAGTCTTAAAACCTGAGCTGACAATGGCACTGAAGTGTGCAAAAACATCCGGCCCAGATTGCTGCTCAATAAAACCAAAACCTTTTGCTTCGTTGAACCATTTAACAGTGCCATTAGTTGTAGTAGACATAGTAATATCCTAAAAATTTAATATAAGTGTGCCTTCAAGAGGCTTGAATAGCAGAAAATAAGACTGGGATTTAAAACGAGAGAGGGTGGGACTACTAATAAGGCTAAAACAATAATAGGAATAAAAGTAATACTACAACAAACACGGTACTTAAAAATAAGGCTTTTCTTCAAACTGGAGACGACTATACAGGCTTCCGGCAGTAAGTAAAGCTAAATTGTATTATTTTTAACCAGGAAGGAGGCTTGTTAGTGCTCTTTTACCGATTGAACAATGAGGCTAGGCGTCATCTTACTTTTTATTGGCGGGATGAGTATCGATACAGAATTCAAGCACCGCTAAGCTAACCTAGGCACTGACTCCAAGCTGACACAGGGGGAATTAGACGTGGCTGTAAAAGATTGGCTCGCCGTCTAACTATACTACCGCTTTTTTCCACTGCACTATAATAAAGACTTAACGTTGACCTATTCAAAGGAGAGGACATGAAAGCGCCCAAAATACCAAAAAATGAAGCTGAGCGGCTGCATGCCTTACG
>JBFKTM010000461.1:0-3462 GCA_041636295.1 Oleiphilaceae bacterium | reverse complement strand
CAGGTCAATATGGGGAATTTGGTTGTTTTATGCCTCTTGCAATTTGCCGCTCAGCCCCAATATTCCTGTTGTTCTATGGCTGTTATAGCGAGTTACATGTCTTTTAAAAAATATTAACGTAACTGCTTAATCATGATAAGTTGTCATCATATTTGTAAGGTAAAAAGATCTAAATCAAACTAGCATAAGTTTTTTAATTAAAGGGGATAGTTTTGGAATTTTTGGCAGAGTATGGAGTTTTTCTTGCAAAAGCAGTAACCATTGTTATTGCTATTGTGCTCGCTGTTGCAGGTGTTGTAGCGGTGTCTGCAAAAGGCAAGCACGGGGGTGATGGTGCGATAGAGGTCAATAAAGTCAATAAACGGATTACTGAGATGAAAGATGTTATTGAATCTCAGATTCTCGATAAAGAAGGGCTTAAAGAAAAAGATAAGCACGCTAAAAAGCAGCAAAAAGAAGATAAAAAGAAGGTGTCAGTAGATGCGAAGCCGACCCCTAAAAAACGAATGTACGTGATAGATTTTGACGGGGATATAAAGGCGTCGGATAATGAGCAGCTTAGACACTCAATTACGGCTGTTCTTGCGGTTGCTGACCCGAAAAATGATGAGATCGTGGTTCGCTTAGAAAGCGGTGGAGGCATGGTACACTCGTATGGCCTGGCTTCGGCTCAGCTCAACCGTATCCGGAATAAAAATATTCCTCTTACGGTTTGTGTCGATAAGGTGGCAGCCAGTGGTGGATATATGATGGCCTGTGTTGCCGATAAAATAGTAGCCTCTCCATTTGCCGTATTAGGGTCGATTGGTGTGGTAGCACAGTTGCCCAACTTCCATAAGTTGCTCAAGAAAAAGGATATCGACGTTGAGTTGCTGACGGCTGGGGAGCATAAGCGAACACTGACCATGTTTGGTGAGAATACTGAGCAAGGGCGTGAAAAGTTCAAGCATGACCTTGAAGATACTCATGAGCTATTTAAGTCATTTGTCAGAGAGCATCGGCCGGTGGTTAATATAGCTGAAGTAGCCAATGGTGATGTTTGGTTTGGCAAGCGTGCATTGGATGTCAAATTAGTTGATGAGTTAAGAACCTCTGACGAATATATAAATGAGGCTTGTGAAACGCGGGATGTATTCGAGGTGGCGTATAAAGAGAAGAAATCTATTCAGGAAAAGCTTGGATTATCTGTGTCTACTGGGATTGAAAAGTCGGTTTATAAAATGCTGAATGTAATTCAGCAGAGCCGATACATGTCTTAAGCGGTACCCCGCATTGTAGTGCTTAGCTACCGCTTTTATTGTGATGTTTAATTGCGGTAGTTCGCACATATCTAAGTAATACCAGCCACTTAATGTCTCATTTAGAATATTATCTAGTGAGTTCCTACCTGATAAAAGGCTGCTTTCCTTTACACCTAAGTGGCTGTTATCTCCGATTAATCTCTCCGTAATTTATCACTGAGGGCGATTGGACTCGGGTAGCGGAAAATAACGGCATAGGAGTTCAATATAAACGTAATGATGGCGGTCGCTTGAATTACGTGTGATGCATTGGTTCCAATGATGGCGGTCGATGTGGCAAGGAAGGCTATAAGTAGTGAGAATTCACTGATTTGCCCTAATCTTACGCCGACCTCCCAAGAAAGATCTGCAGGCTCTTTGATGAGGCCAAGCAAGTACCTAAAGGTAACAGGCTTCAATATCAATATACACCCTGCAAGAATCAATGAGGCAACGATTACCTCTGACAGTAATCCAAGGTTAAAGCTAGCCCCCAATGAGAAGAAAAAGAGGATCAAAAAGAAATCTCTCAATGGCTTTAAGTGGACCGCTATGTATTGAGAAATTGGGTTTGTGGCTAGGCTGATACCAGCGATAAAAGCGCCAATTTCAAGGGAGAGGCCACAAAGTTGTGCGACTTCAGCAATACCAAGACACCAGCCGATGGCCAGTAAAAAAATGTACTCGTGAAACCGGTCAAAATGTTGGAGGAGCTTTACGATTATATATTTAACGGCCAGGAATGTTCCTAGCACAAGTAGGGGGAGCGTGATAAGTGTTTGGATAAACTGTTGCCAGGTTGATTCCGTTTCTTTTCCTCCCAGCATGAGTAAGACAATAATGGCAATTAAATCCTGTAGTAGTAGTAAGCCAACAACCAGCTCCCCGGTGTGGCGGTGATGAAGTACTGTCGTTGGTAGTAATTTAATGCCAATAATGGTACTGGAAAACATCATTGATATGCCAATAACAATGCTTTCGGTCTGTGTGTAGCCAAACAGCATTCCCACCGAGAATCCGCATGCCGCAAATATTAAAGAGCTGCCTATTGCGACGACGGTGGCTTTTCTAAGCATGTGAGCCAGGCTTCGAGGCTGCATATCAAGCCCGAGCAGAAACAGTAAGAAAATGATCCCGATTTCGGCAATTTCTGAGAGCAGGTGGGCATCTGTTACTAAGTGGAGGCCGTAAGGTCCAATAATGGCACCGAGAGCAATATAGGCAACAATTAGGGGTTGGCGTGTATAGAGTACCAGGGACGCCAGTACTGCGGCTCCGGAAAAAATCAAAAAAAATGAACTAACTATCGACTGGCTATCCATAAAACCATGATTCCCAAAAACAGCTAAAAAAGTTGTCTGCAAGATGATTGTGTGGTTATTTAACTATCTGATTCTGAAATGATTGTCTATAAATTGAATATATGGCTTGCTATTGAAGTTTAATCGAATGGTGTTGAATTGAAAGTGATTTTTTAAATTTGAGCTAATAGAAGGGGTGAAACAGGTTGTTTGAATTACTGTGTTTGAGGTTTCAGGCGTTGGCTTTGAAAACAGGTAAGGTAAACCAGCAGATTTACCTTACCTTAGGTGCGGCTAAATTGTTTTAAGCTCTGCGTCGAAATAGCGGCGAAGGATTGTCGCAAGCGGCCTGGTAGCTGTTGGAAAAATCACCAAGACTTGCAAGGGCCTGTTCAATATTTTTGTCTTCCCGAACGGCGAAGGCATTGAAGCCGCAGCGCTTCATATAGAACAGTTGGTCTTGTAGCACGTCGCCAATTGCTCTTATCTCTCCCTCATAGCCGAAGCGCTCGCGTAATAGTCGCGCATAGGAGTAGCCACGACCATCTGCAAACTTAGGAAAGTTAATCGCTATTACTGCAATTGTGGCCAAATCGTCAACCAAAGCTTCTGGCTCGTCATGACTGTCTAGCCATATGCCAATATCTGAACGAGCTTTTAATGCCTCTTTGTTGGTGTTCCAAAAATCAAGAGGGACGATTGCTGCGTGTTGTGGTAGCTCTCCCGAGTAACCGGCTTCAAGGATAGGGGTGTCGTCACTAACTATCTGGCTGTCTTTAATGAGCATTGCCATAAACGCGCTCCTTAAATGGTGTCATCCCAATGCGGCGATATGTATCCAGAAACAACTCTTCTTCTGTTCTGTTCTCAACATATACATT
>JBFKTM010000460.1:0-3481 GCA_041636295.1 Oleiphilaceae bacterium | reverse complement strand
TGAGATAGCTGGGCAGCGCAGCATGTGTTTTTTTACCTTTTGCCTTGGTTTTTCCTGAACGGTGGAGAATGGTTGATACCTCCTCCCATACTACTCTTCCGGCCACTGTGACCTGGGTGATGATATCGAACTCGATGCCCACAGGCTTACTTCGACCCTCCGATAAAGAGCACGCTATATCAAACACCTCATTGATATTTAGCGGCCGGTATTGCGTTATGCTATTTCTCAAATGTACCAGCCCAAGCAGCGGAAGTGGAAACCTCGAATCGGTTAACAGTGCCATATGGAGTGGAAATGCCATGATATGAGGAAACGTAGCGGGCAGGTGCGCTTGCGACTCAAACCCGCAGACCCGACTGTATTGCTTTAACCGTTGGCGATCAGTCTGTACGCCGGTTAGGTCTACTGATATTACTGGAATTTGTGGTCTTTTGACTGACTTTTTGGGTAACGCGGCTTTAGATAACAGTCCGAATATGTTCGGGCTTTCCGTAAGATGCAAAGTACTGGTATGGCTCATAGTGTGACCCCTAGACTGGCGATATTCGGTTAGTATTCTGGCCATTGATCTATTTATAAGTGTAGAACAGCGGGGCAAGTAGAGGATTGGCGGTATACGCAACAGAGCTTGGGCATCTAGGTCAACTGCCTGTCGGCAACAAGTATGCCCGTTGAGAGCATTTTTAAGATTGATGCTGACTATCTGGGGATGGTTTAAGACTCTTTTGATTCATTAGTGGAAATATAATCCACCGACTTCTAAATTGACTATTCATAAAGGATAGATCACAGCACATGGTCTTTTGGCTTAGTGTCGGTGAGGCGTTGTATAAAGGTCGCAATTGGGTTGTTGTTTACGTGGTTGTTATTACTTAATTGCTTATTTAGGCCCTTAAAACGCTTTGCCAAAGCGTGCGTTATTTGTACTCAATTGAGTGGTGTTACAGATGGCGTGCTTGAATATCCCGTTAGGCGAAAATAGTAGCTGTCGCTTTTCTATTAAAT
Source organism: Oleiphilaceae bacterium (assembly GCA_041636295.1). Taxonomy (GTDB): domain Bacteria; phylum Pseudomonadota; class Gammaproteobacteria; order Pseudomonadales; family Oleiphilaceae; genus Alkalimarinus. The sequence goes on along the minus strand of JBFKTM010000460.1, from coordinate 2,473 downwards.
GGAAGGTGTATGGCTATTTCCTGTTACTTATCAGCCTCTCTTCACTAGTTTATGCGCCACCGAGTAGGGTTAGCAGCGGGCTGCTAGTGCTGTATCAGTTTTCTGAAGTCGATGGCGCTACGGTTCGTGATGTCAGCGGTGTTGGCGAGCCACTGGATTTAACCATTGTGGACCCGGCAAAGGTGCATTGGACGGGGGAGAGTTTACGTATTGATCAATCGGTTGTTATTCAATCGACCAGTGAAACCACTAAAATCAGCTCGGCGGTAACCGCCAGTAATGCGATAACGATTGAAGCCTGGATTAAACCGACCTCGCTCAATCAGGATGGCCCTGCCAGAATTTTTAGCTACTCAACCAATAACCGTAGACGGAACTTTACTCTTGGCCAAAAGAGTGACCGCTATGATATCCGACTGAGAAGCAGTTCAACCACACTTAATGGCAAACCTTCTATCAGCTCTTCAAAGGGAACACTTACTACTGAGTTAACTCATGTTGTATACACTCGAGCCGAAGATGGCACCGCCACTATTGTGTTGGATGGTGCTGTGGTCTCCCAGGGGGTCGTCTCGGGTGACATTAATAATTGGGATGATGGTTATACCTTGCTGTTAGGCAATGAGCTGACCGGTGATTGGCCTTGGTTCGGAGAACTGTATCTGGTTGCGCTCTATGACAGGGCGCTAACCCTGCAAGAAGTACAGCAAAACTATGGGGCGGGCGTTAGTGTAACGCCGCCTCCACCACAAATATCGAATATTGAGGTGAGTGTGCAGGAAACGGATGCAACCATCACCTGGCAGACCGATATTGATAGTGAGGGCTACCTCTCCTATGGCTTATCTCCGAGTTACGATATCGGCACGGTAATATCCTTGGTTTATGGCACAAACCATCAGGTTGATCTGGTCGGTTTGTCTGTTGATACGGAACATCACTTTAAAATAAGTGCGACGTCAATAGAGGGGATAAGCAGCGAATCAGAAGACCAGTTGTTTAAAACGTTAGGGGGAAGTGATGCCCCGCAGATTCTCTCTCAGCCGGCGGATATTACCGTTGATGAAGGTGCCAGTGCGTTGTTCCAGGTGGTCGTCTCCGGTAGTCAGCCGCTGGATTTTCAATGGTATAAAAATGGTGTAGCCATTACGGGAGCAACGGCCGCTAGTTATCTGGCGAAAAATGTACCCTTGGCAGATAACGGCAGCACCTTCCATGTGACTATAAGCAACCCCATCGACACCGTATCGAGCCGTTCAGCACTGATGTCGGTTCAGCAATCTTCACGGGTTACCGAGCAGCTCCTGGCACTCTATACCTTTGATGAAGAAGAAGGTAATCAGGTGCAGGATAGGAGCGGTTCACCTGATGCGGTTAACCTTACCATAGCGGATGAAAGTGCTATTCAATGGCAAATTGGTGCACTGGACGTTCTCTCGCCGACCCTTATTTCTGCGCTGAACAATAGCAGCAAAATCACCGAAGCAGTGAAACAGAGTGGTGCGTTAACGGTTGAAGTGTGGGTAACGCCCTCCAACGACAGCCAGCAGGGGCCGGCGCGAATGGTCACGTTATCCAAGACCACCAAGGTTCGAAATTTCACCTTGGGGCAGAATGGTGACGGCTACGACATGCGTTTTCGAACTACCGCAACGAGCAATAATGGTCGCCCCTCTTTGTCGGCGGCCAATGTGGTGGTGAGTACCCCGACTCATATCGTCTACACCCGGCAAGCGGATGGCGTCGCTCGACTCTATGTCGATAATCAATTAGTGGCATCAAGCACTATTGCCGGAACCACGGGTAATTGGGATAGCAGTTATCAGTTTGCATTGGCTAATGAGTTAACAGAAGGGCGGCCATGGTTAGGGCGTTTTTACCTGGTGGCCCTTTATCAAACGGCATTGAGTGCGGCAGATGTCGCGAAGAATTTTCAGGCAGGCCCCGATGGACAGGCTGTTGATCCTCCCGTCATATTGACACCACCGACGATTGATACGGGACCGACCAGTCAGACTGTAGTGGAGGGCGATAGTGTGACCTTTAATGTGGTGGCTTCCGGGTCTCCTGTCTTAAGTTACCAATGGTATAAAGATGGCGGACCGTTGATTACGGCTACCGAAGCATCACTGACAATCAACAATGTTCAGGTCAGTGATGCAGGTTTATATCATGTGGTGGTTAGTAATGAGGTTGGTAGTTTTGATTCCGAAGCCGTGTCACTGGATGTAGAGCCCGCAGTGATTGAAGGGTTTGCACAGCTCTCCTGGACTACTCCCGCCCAGCGAGAGGATGGCAGCGAACTACCGATGGATGAGCTGGATCATTATGAGTTGATCTACGGTACTGACCCAGACAATCTGGACAACCTGATTACGATTGCAGACCCGGCGACGGTGAGTTATTTATTGGAGCCATTACTACCTGGCACGTACTATTTCAGGATTCGCGCGGTCGATATCTTTGGTGTTGT
>JBFKTM010000459.1:0-3482 GCA_041636295.1 Oleiphilaceae bacterium | reverse complement strand
ACCGCATGTTGATATGAAAATTGATCATGACTGCTAATACGGGTTAACCAAACCAGCGCATCGGGATTTCTAATGACGCTCTCAACCATTCCGTCAGCAGCTTTGGATACATCCTTATAGCTAGGGGTTCCACCTGAGTGTACTATTTCATAGATATTACTTAATGCCACGCTCACATTACGCTGTAGCTTTCCCGCCTTAGACACCTCTTTTTTCAACGATGAAATGGCCTTCGGCGAAGATGTTGAGGAATACTCGACCTTATTGCGAATCTTCAGCGGAGGTAATTTGAGTACGTTTCCGCCAGCATGACCGTTCTTTCTCTGAGTGCGCTCTTGATCATCTGCATGCCTTTCGTACTGAGACTTGCCACGGGCTGAAACCACATCGACATAAACATATTTACAGTACGATTCTAACGACTCGACATCGGCAGTACTTCTGATATAAAAGCCCTGTATCGGGAAAGGGGTTTCACACCATGGGCGATCCAGATCGGAAACATACATACCGACCTGTAATTGATTGACGGGCGTCTTTTGTTGATTACCCTGCATTGCATTCACCCTTACGATCACACTATCTGTTGCAAAAAAATGGTCATCTAAATTTATGACTGATGCCTATTTTGCTTGATTGACTTCAAGGTGCAATTACATTTTTGTACACGTATGTAACACGCTGTAGCACTTTCATTACAAACGGTACAATTGAAATCGGGGTCACACCCCAATGAACGAACAGTTCACATTATAATAATAGAACCTGAAATTGATTCTGTTTAGTTTAGAGTCAAACTTATTTTTCCGCCGCGCAAACCTTGTCAGAAATGATTGGGGCTTTATCACTAAAGCTATAACGCTCTACTTTTCTTGTTGAAACACTGTAGGGCACAACAGATGCCTTTAAGTAGTCTACATTTTTGATATCATCCCCCTGTTTATGTGTGGAGCTAACAGGGAGACAATTCACCGTTATCAATATATGTCGATCTAACTCCGCTATACTTGTTGACGATGTAGTATCACTAACCGATAAACAAACTTGATCACTACCAGCGAGTTTTTTACCACTCAAAGAGAGATCCAACGAAGGGTCTCCGCACGCAACAATGCCGCCATTTACCTCATTACAGTGGCTCTGCAGCGCGGCTCTATCGGCGATACGCCACTTCCTGTCGCTACATTGTGTTTCCAGTACCATTTCAGTCGATTTATTATTCTGAAGGGCCCAAGCCGGGTATTCTGCGGTTTGCCAAGAGATGACAAACATGCGCTCCTCGCCGGTAGAATTTTGTGCTGAGAAACTCCCATAATGAGAATAGTAAGATGCACAACCAATGGTATTTAAGATTACCGTTGCAAGCATTAGTCCTTTAATTATTTTCGACATTATTAATAAACCTGAATTTGTCTAAACCATCGTTCTCCTCTAATTGGAGAAACCACACAGCTTCAATATGTTGGAAGTTCATTTCAATACCATTCGCCCGCAGCCGAAAACAACCCACTTTGAATGAATCAAATCGTTCGAAGACACTGAAAGTGATTTATATTCTGAGTGCGATTATAACGCCAACTTAACAAAGCTAAATCTGCTATTGGCATTTTGCGAGGGCGTTATTAAAATTATTGCACTTATATTTGCTTATAAAAATAGCATGAGCGATTAACGTTCTACTTCGGCGGGCAACGACACGGCAGGATGCGCTGCAACACAAATCACGCATTCTCATCGCCATTTAGAAACTTCAGTCCGAACCCGTCCCCCCCCTTTCTCACAACAACCATATCCAGCACAGGCGCTTCAAATGGAACCCCCTGCATCTGAACTTTAACAACACTGCCCAATGGAGGGAATAGTGATTCACCTACAACGACGAAAACACCACCGTCAGAAATATCCCTGATAGTGAATATTCCCTCTTCAATGATGCTGTGGGTAATTTTTACTTTTGCATTAATAAGTGTCCGTGTGTGAACTCGCTTATCGACCATAGTATTATTTTTTCCTAGCGATCCATGCGTGACTATTCGGCATCTTAGATTTTCCACAAAAAGCGTTGAACAGACACACCTACGTACTGATATTTTTGGAAATTACACGCCATTACTGATTAAGATCATAATCAAATGATAGCATCGTGAATAGAATGAGCGAACTAAAACAGACACATTGATAAAAATTTGTTGACACAAACCACCTTTTTAATGAGAATTATTATCGTTCTTATTACTATTAATGTTCAAAAGGTCTATTCAATGACAACACTGAAACGCTTAGTTCCAACGGCTTTAGCTCTCATGGGTACGGCCCTCTCAATTGCCCCAACCCAGGCAGCAGAAGAGGTGAACGTATACTCTTACCGCCAACCGTTCCTCATTCAACCAATTTTTGATGCATTCACACGTGAGTCAAATATTAAGGTGAATGTTGTATTTGCTAAAAAGGGCCTTACCGAGCGTTTAAAGCGTGAAGGTAAAAACAGCCCTGCGGACCTAGTATTCACTGTGGATATTGGTAGACTCAATGAAGTAGTTGAAGCTGGCGTGGTTCAAGGCGTCACCACACCGACTCTTCAAAAAAATATTCCTAGCCAATACCAAGGGCCTGAAGGTCAATGGTATGGTTTGACTACTCGCGCACGTATAATTTATGCGTCAAAAGATCGTGTAGCCGCAGGTGCAATCAAAAGCTACGAAGATCTGGCCAAGCCTGAGTGGAAAGGAAAAATCTGTACTCGTAGTGGCAAACACCCATACAACGTGGCCCTAATAGCATCCATGATCGCTCACAACGGCGAAGCAGAAACTGAAAAGTGGCTTACGGCCGTAAAAGCAAACCTTGCGCAAAAACCTCAGGGTAATGACCGTGCCCAAGTTAAAGCTATTAAAGAGGGCGTATGCGACTTGGCCATTGGTAATAATTACTACTTCGGAAAAATGTTAATGGACGAAGAACAGTCCACCTGGGCAAATGCCGTTAACATCGTATTCCCTAACCAAGGCGACCGTGGAACTCACGTTAACATCAGTGGTGTATCCCTGACACAAAGTGCACCCAATAAAGAAAATGCAATTAAACTGATGGAGTTCTTATCAGGCTCTCTTGCACAAAGAATGTATGCAGAGCAAAACTTTGAATACCCGGTTAAGCCAGGTGCCGAGCCTTCTGCACTCGTTTCGTCATGGGGTTCATTCGAATCGGACAAATTGCCACTTAACGACATCGCTAAGTACCGCAATCTAGCCGTTAAATTAGTTGATCGAACAGGTTTTGACAATTAAAGTAGGCCCCTCCCGAGCACTGTGTACTCACGGTGCTCGGGTAACTTTTACTGGTCGCAATCGGCTTTATTGATGTTTATAGCCTCACGTACTGAATCATTCGACAATCTAATTCGTAACCCTTGGTTCGTTTCGGCTGCCTTGGTCGCCTTTATGGTGGGCTTGCCTATCCTGGTCGTTTTCTATCTAGCTTTT
>JBFKTM010000458.1:0-3489 GCA_041636295.1 Oleiphilaceae bacterium | reverse complement strand
CGTGGGCTCCCCGTGCACTGCGGGGATGCTATTTTCTCGATTGAAGACTGTCAAGCACATTATCTATGCAATTGCCGTGGCAACTGATTAAATACCAATATTTGTTTGATTATTGATAGTTGTCTTTGTATAATTGCGCGCCCTGAAACTCATCCACGCCTATAGCTCCCTGTTATATGGTTGGCCTAATTGAGAAGGTTTTCCACTAGAACCAGGTTTTGAGAGCTAGGATGGGTAATATATCGGAGAATAAAATGTACGCAGTAATTGTTAGCGGTGGCAAGCAGCACCGTGTGAAAGAAGGCGAATTCTTAAAGCTCGAGAAAATCGAAGCTGAAACTGGCAGTAACATCGATTTTGATCGTGTATTGTTGGTTGCTAACGGCGATGACATTAAAGTTGGCGCTCCTGTAGTAGAAGGCGCTAAAGTGACCGCAGAAGTGTTGAGTCATGGTCGTCATGAGAAAGTCAAAATTGTTAAGTTCAAAAGACGTAAGCACCATATGAAAACCATGGGGCATCGTCAGTGGTACACAGAAGTGAAGATTACTGGAATTAACGCGGGTTAATTTCTCACAGATAATTGAAGGAGTGAACAATGGCTCACAAGAAAGCTGGTGGTAGTACCCGTAACGGTCGTGATTCCGAGTCGAAACGCCTTGGTGTGAAAGTATACGGTGGTCAGGCCATTACTGCAGGTAACATCATCGTGCGTCAGCGTGGTACTAAGTTCCATGCGGGCACTAATGTTGGTATGGGTAAAGATCACACCTTGTTTGCGAAAGCGGACGGTGTTTTGAAGTTTGAGATTAAAGGTCCGGCGAAGCGTAAATACGTTAGCGTTGAATCTGCTTAATTCTCAGGTTGCTTTATGAAAAGCCCCGCATTAAGCGGGGTTTTTTGTATCTGCGGTATAGTTTTTGTATCTCTGGTATAAAAGTGTCAGTGTTCAGATGCTGCTATTATTATTGAGAAATTGTCAGGAAGCTGTTTTGTGGTGGTGATCGGAGTTTTCCGTTTTGCGTCGAACAGAAAGTGTATTGGGTAGGTAAAAAATGAAATTTGTAGATGAGGCAACCATTTTTGTTCAGGCCGGAAAAGGCGGTAATGGATGCTTGAGTTTTAGGCGTGAAAAGTACATACCCAAGGGCGGTCCTGATGGCGGTGATGGTGGTGATGGTGGCTCTGTTTATATTGAGGCCGACGAATCTCTGAACACCTTGATTGATTACCGTTATAAGCGCAAATTTAAGGCAGAAACCGGGCAAAGCGGTAGTGGTCGAAACTGTTCAGGCAAAAAAGGTGAAGATCAGGTATTGAAGGTGCCGGTAGGTACTACGGTCATTGATGTGGATACCGAAGAAGTGCTTGGTGATTTAACAGCGGTGGGTCAGCGAATTATGGTGGCTCAGGGTGGCTTTCATGGGTTAGGTAATACCCGTTTTAAATCGAGTGTGAATCGCACGCCTCGGCAAACCACCCCTGGTAAAGAAGGTGAGTCAAGAAATCTACGCTTTGAATTGAAAGTATTGGCAGATGTGGGGTTGCTGGGGATGCCCAATGCGGGTAAGTCGACATTGATTCGATCGATATCTGCTGCGAAACCAAAGGTGGCTAACTATCCCTTTACGACGCTTGTGCCCAATTTAGGGGTGGTGAGCGTGGAGGCTCATAAAAGTTTTGTGGTGGCGGATATTCCAGGGTTGATTGAGGGTGCGGCAGAAGGCGCGGGTTTAGGTGTTCGCTTTTTAAAGCACTTGGTACGCACCCGTTTGCTTCTCCATGTGGTGGATATGGTACCTTTTGACGGCGTGCCTCCGGCAGAGTCCGCGCAAAAGATAATTGAAGAGTTGGAAAAATTCAGTCCAACACTGGCTGAGCGTGATCGTTGGTTGGTGCTAAATAAGTTGGATATGGTGCCAGAAGAAGAGCGTGATGCATTATGTGATGAATTGGTGTCTGCTCTTGATTGGCAGGGGCCTGTGTTCAAAATATCGGCGATTAATGGTGATGGTACGAAGTCGCTTTGCCAGCAAATCATGACCTGGATTGATGAGCGTGTGCTGCAAGAGTCTGAGTCGGAAGAAGAGGCCGATAAAGAGCGGGATTTGCGTGAGCGTATGGATCAGGAAGCGCGAGAAAAAATTCAGGAGCAGAAGGCGCTTCGTAAAGCACAGAGAGAGGCGGCAAAAGCTGCTGGTGAAGAGTTAGATGATGATTTTGACGATGATGAAGATGGTCCGGAAGTCTTTTATGTGCAGTAGGTGTCTGGGTTTTGTGGGATTCTGGTTTTAATGATGTGCGCAGGTTGAGTTTAGGTGAATCATAAGCAAATAGGGCAAGTGCAGCGAGTTGTTGTTAAGATTGGCAGTGCGTTATTGACAAATGATGGGCGTGGCCTGGATCGCGATTCTATGGCTGTTTGGGTTGAGCAGCTGGCGGCATTGCGAAAAAAAGGCATTGAAATTGTGTTGGTTTCTTCAGGGTCTGTCGCCGAGGGTATGACTCGAATGGGGATGACACAGCGACCTCATCATGTGCACGAGTTGCAAGCGGCGGCTGCGGTTGGGCAAATGGGGTTGATTCAGGCCTGGGAGTCGGCGTTTCAAAGGCATGGCATGCATACGGCGCAAGTGTTGCTGACCCATGATGATTTGTCTGACAGAAAGCGTTATCTGAATGCGAGAAGTACGTTAAAAGCCTTGGTGGGGTTTGGTGTTATCCCGATTGTTAATGAGAATGACACAGTTGTTACTGATGAAATACGTTTTGGGGATAATGATACTCTGGGGGCGTTGGTAGCAAATCTGGTTGAGGCGGATGGCTTGATAATTTTGACGGATCAGGACGGCTTGTATGATGCAGATCCTCGTTCAAACCCTACGGCCAGTTTAATACAAAAGGCTCAAGCTAGTGATGAAAGCCTGGATGCCATGGTGTCCGGTGCGTCTGGTGTGCTTGGTCGGGGTGGCATGTATACCAAGTTGCGAGCTGCGAGGCTGGCGGCGCGATCTGGTGCATTTACGGTGATTGTGGGTGGCCGGATTGATGGTGTAATAGATCGCTTGTTTGCAGGTGAATCCGTCGGCACTTTATTGTTGCCTGATCATGGGCGGCAGGCGGCTCGTAAGCAATGGTTAGCTGGGCATTTGCAAACCCGTGGGCAGTTATTTCTCGATGATGGGGCGGTTGCGGTGATTACGGGTAAAGGGCGTAGTCTTTTGCCGGTTGGTGTGCGCCAGGTGTGTGGTGAGTTTCGTCGCGGCGAAATGGTGAGTTGCCTGACTTTGGAGGGTAAGGAGGTGGCTCGCGGCTTGGTTAATTATGGCAGTGAAGATGTTGCCTTGATAGTAGGTAAATCTTCCGATGAAATTGAGGCTGCTTTGGGTTTTGTGAATGAGGTGGAATTAATTCATCGGGATAATATGGTCGTTTTATAAGGGTCTAATAAAATAACAAAGCGATCCCTACAAACAAAAAAAACAGCAT
>JBFKTM010000457.1:0-3493 GCA_041636295.1 Oleiphilaceae bacterium | reverse complement strand
GTCGCCAGGGTGTTTCATCGTCCAGGCGCAATACCGCGTAACCATAGTCACGGTCTTTACCGAGAATATTGGTATAGGTGTGATGTTCAAAATTATGAGTTTTACGCCAGGAATCTGCATTGCACACGGTATCCCATTCGTAAGATTGGGAGTTCAATTCCGGGTCATTCATCCAGTCGTACTGACCATGCATCACATTATGACCAATTTCCATATTCTCAAGAATCTTTGCGACCGATAACATCCCGACACCTGCCGCCCAGGTAATCGGATTAATACTAAAATGGATTAACCCCCGGCCTGCCACTTCACAGTATCGCTGGCGTTTGATGATGCCACGAATATAGTCCGCATCACGCTGACCTAAGTCCGCTAACGCCTCTTCTCTAATCGCATCCAGCTCCTTACCGAACGCTTCATAGTCCAGATTATCTGCAGGCTTACTGTCTGCTGCCACTGACTCACTGGTTTCGTTCACCTTATGCGACTTGCCTTTTCTGGCTAAGAAAGATTTAACTGCTTTGCTTTTTTTGATTACTTGCCCGCGAATAACATTTTGGTAGTCGTCCGCGCCATTGAGAGTGGTTGTTGTTGTAAAATGATTCATAACTAACATCCCTTTTATATCGATTAAATTGTCTTCGTTTTGCGGAATTAAAGCTCAATACACACATCACCGTGGGGCACTGCGATACAGGTCTGCACCACTTGATCATCCACGCTATCCACTCGCCCATTTCGGATATCCATCACTTGTCCGGCGGTTTTCTTACATTTACACTCGTGACACACTCCCGACCGACAACCAAATTTCGGCGTCAAACCTGCAGACTCTGCGAGTTCCAACAAACTTTTCTTGCCGTCGGTTTCTAATGTGATACCCGCTAAACTAAAAGTCACACTGCCGACACTGGCATCAACATCAGCTCGTTGCACAGGTCCGCCAAAACTTTCCTGTATTATTTGGTCGTCAGCCACCCCTAGCTCAGTAAAAATATTTCTTGCAGCCTCCATAAAACCTGCCGGACCACACAACATCACATGGGCGTCTTGCAATGCGTTAAGCCTGGATTCCACTTGCGCTTTATTAATATTGCCGTGTTCATCAGACGCTACCGGCAAGTATGTAAAACCATCCAAAGCATCAGATAATGCTTGTAGCCGTTCACCAAAAATAAAGTCCTGATCCGTAGCAGCGTAGTAAATAAGTGATATATCAGCCGCCTGCAGGGTTTCTGAAAAGCTTTCCAACATGGACATAAACGGTGTGATGCCACTACCTGCCGCCACCAGAACAGTCTTGTGCTTGTTTTTGACCGCAGGCATGACAAACTCGCCCGAAACCTGACCAATATGAACCACATCACCTACATGCAGATTGTCGTGTAAGGCATTGGAGACGCGGCCGCTGGCTTGTCGCTTGACGGTAATACTAAAAATACCTTTGTCTTGAAAAAGTTTCGGAGACGATGAAAACGAGTAGTTTCTCGTTAACCGCACACCGTTCACCTCGAACTCAATACCAACAAACTGACCCGAGATAAAAACCGGCATTTCATAGGTCGGTTTGAGAACAATTGTTCTCGTATATTTCGTTTCTTCTGTAATTGAAATGACACGAGCAGGTTTTCGTGTAAACGACCAGGCGTCATCCACCTCACCCAGTAAAAAGTCCAGATAGGGTGTGAGCCCAAGGGAATCTATGCCATTAACAACCTTTCCTTTTAGGCCCGCAAAGGGCGTTGATCTGTGATGATTTTTTCCTGAATAATGAATACTGTTCATAGCAAAGTCTCTGTGCACATTCGTTCACCAATATACCTACACCCTTAATTGCAGTCAACACTTGTACACATAATGTTTTATTTACAATTGCCACAAATCATAGAGAGATGCTGTTCAGCTCTAACAATCAACATTTCTATGAGACAACACAGATAGATGCATTGCCCATTACTATTGTGTACAATCAGTCACCGACTTAAACCAGACTAAGATGTTCGTAAATGGCAACAAGAGAAGAAAAAAAACTACAAACCCGCAAAGCCCTGATGGATTCAGCTCTTTATCTAGTCGGCAAAGGCGAAAACTTTTCCAACGTCAGCTTAAGAGAAGTGGCAAAAAATGCTGGCGTCGTGCCCACTGCGTTCTATCGACATTTCCGCGACATGGAAGAACTTGGATTAAGCCTGGTAGATGAACTTGGCATGATGCTGAGAAAACTGATGCGATCTGCGAGAAATCAGCAGTTGCCAGTCGAAGCGCTAATTAGAAACTCCGTTGAACTTTTTGTTGCTTACGTATCAGAGCACAAAAATATGTTCATGTTTATGGCCCAATGCCGCACGGGCGGCACCCTGGCCTTACGTAATGCCATTCGAAGTGAACTGGGTTATTTTGCTAGTGAGTTGACTACCGATATACGACAAGTTTCAATGCTGCCCAATATCGACTCTAAAGATCTCGAAACCTTCGCCATGCTGGTGATTACTGCGGTTGCCGACACTACTGTAGAAATACTGGATTTGCCCGAAAAAAGCTTGCAACAAGAAGAATTAATAGAGCAAACTGTTAAACAGCTTAGGCTAATCTTTCTGGGCGCCACGCTTTGGAAGTCATAAAATTAAAATAACAACTCGATCACTGGAGGTAAACCATGACACTATGCCCTATTGCTCTGGCTACAGGATGCAAAAATTGCCCTGTTTTTAACGTTTGTCCCGGTAAAGGCATCATCGGCGACTATAAAAAAGATGACGACAAAGAAGATAAAAAAGAAAATAATAAGTAGCCATATCGACGCCATTATCCTGTCAGCGTTCTAGCGCCCAATGCTCGCCTGTTAGACGAGCATTTGCCCTCCCCCTGTACCTTAATCGAGACTTTCGTTATTATTCGCCTTCTGTTTCTAGTGTCGCAAATACGGGTAAACTCTATTGTCATCCAAGCATAAAGCGAAATCGCTGTATCATCCGGTAAATTGGCCTTACTGGCTCATCGTTTTTATTCTCTATTGTTTATCTTTTTTACCCATGCAAACCAAACAACGGTTCGGTGCAAAGCTCGGCCGCCTGGTAAAACGATTGCAGCAATCAGACAGAGCGGGCTCCACCGAAAAGAATATTGCGGCCTGCTTCCCGGAGCTTTCAAAGGAAAAACAAGACGCACTCGTCGAACAAGCCTACATTTCTGTTGCGAAGGGATTTCTTGAATCTGCGCATTTCTGGTGGCGAGACATCACTCACATGGTCAACAATATGACAGTGGTGGGAGAGGAACATATAAAAGAAGCCCAGGCCAGGGGTAAAGGCGTACTGATGATTGGTGGACACTACAGTATTCTCGATTTGGCGCTATTGCTGGCTTATGTCGTCGACAAACCTGGCTATGTCTATCGACCCAATAACAACCCAGTCATTGATCAAATGATCGAGAAAGGCCGTGGCCGACATAAAGGCGTTAAAGGCTTTTCCAAAAGGCGAGTCGGTGAAAT
>JBFKTM010000456.1:0-3499 GCA_041636295.1 Oleiphilaceae bacterium | reverse complement strand
CGGATCAAATACATAGTTCACATCGCAAATCACCACCGAACTCCAGTGAACCATCTGTAGTGTTAATTCAAATGGACAGAGTTGAAACTGCATTGCGATCTTTTGGATAACCTCTGGCGTAAGGTGCCGGTTGTCGAGGCAGGCCTCTCTCGCCTCAGGCAGTCGATCGAAAAAGCCAATCGTTCGGCTACAACGCCCATCTTCAGACTGGCAGGCCCTTTGTAACGCTTCATCTGTACTCGCTCGACAAGGGCAGGTTTTATCTTTGGCCTGAATAATCAGCAGGTCGATCGATAATCCACTGTGAGCCAGAATATGGAACGCCTTTTCCGCTGTTTCTCTACCGGAGCCTTTTGCCGTCAAGTAGACAAGCTGTTCAATGACCTCCTCGCCCATAGCCTTAATAGCCGGGAAAACCGTGCTCATGGTTTTGCCCGTACCCGTCGGCGCTTCAACTAATAACTGCCGCTTATCCCGGATCACACGATAGACCTGCCGCGAAAAGTCCAGCTGGCCGGAACGATAGGTTTTAAACGGAAACGACAATGTTTGTGCCGATTGTTTGAGCGCCTTGCGCCGAATCGAGACCGCCTTATACCAACGCAGATAAGTCGTTAACGCACCTTCAACAAAGGCCTGCAGTGTAGAGAATTCATAGCGCTGTGTTTCACTATGGGCCTGGTTGGCAACCAGATCAAACCAGCTTACCCTGACCAGAGCATGGCTTGTTTCTGGCGGTTGAGCAGGCGTTATGTCTGACGAGGCATCAAATTGTTGCTGCTGTTCCAGTAGATAGAGATAGGCATAAAGTTTTGCCTGCGCCCAATGCAGCTGTTTTGTTCCATCAGGAATTCGCTCGGGGGGCTGGTAAGTGGTTTTTATCTCTTCAACAATAACCTCATCACCCTGCTCGTTAAGCAGATCAACACGTCCTTGCAGGGTAACGCAGTACCCTTCGTGCTCAACAGACTGTTTCAGTTTGCGTTCTGACTGCCACTGTTTACCACGTGATTTCTGAAGTTTTTGATGGCCTGCGATACCTTCGCGGGAGGTGGGGCCTGCCATACTGCCTGGAAAGAGGTCGCCACTGCGGCAGCTGAACTCCACTAGCTCCCTAACACTCAGCAAAAGTGGCGTCAGCTCACTGCCATTCGACATGGATAACCCGGTGCGGTATCTGATGCTGGGCGAAAAACTGCATCCAGCGACGTTGGTTTTTCTGCAAGCGGTCGCCTGGCCCCTTCACTTCAATTAATTCGTATCCCCCCTGCTCCGGAAATAGAATCAGGTCTGGAAAGCCTGAGCGATTGGCTCTCAGGTCTGACCATAGGCGGTCGAATATCAATTTCCAATGGCTCGCGGGGATTCGGTTCAATGCCTTACGGATAAGCGATTCACTGAGCAACTCCCAATATACAAATGACGTGGCTGTGCCCTGCTTTTGTTGATAGCGGTTCAGCAGCTGCGGCGTCTGTTGATCAAACGCAACCAGTGCGGTTTCCGCCTGCTGAAACGCCTTGGCGCGCCGTGTTACAAATTCGCGGTCATAGAGGTCTAGCGGTCTTATCTGAAAAGGATTACAAAAAGCGCCCTGTACCGGCGCAAAAATCACCTCCCAAAAGTGGAGACCAAACAAGCTACTAAAAAGACCATTCTCGACAAAATAGCAGTCACCCTGTGGCGACAACGCCTCCACCACAGCCAGCTCTACCCCCTGACCCGCCGGTAACAAACTGACCGTTTCCGATGGTGGCGTATAGGTTAGGGGCTTCGGCCACGACTGCTGATGCCTGTTTGCGGTACGATATCCAAACTCTGCGGCAAAAACAGCCTCTTCTTCTCCCCTGGGTGTTTCAGCGATATCCCGGCAGAGTCTTAACGCCTCGTCAACATGGCCCTGTTTTACCAAAATGCGGGCAGAACGTTCTCGTGCAGGCGGCAGTGAACAGAGGCGATAGATAGCCAATGCCTCATCCAGCGCATGCAATCGCTCAAGCTGTCGTGCCAGTTTAATGTTTACTCGCTGGATACGGCGGTACAGGGTTGCGTCTTGCGGTTCAGCATCCGGCAGCGCGTGGTGCAGTTGCAACAGCCCTGTGACGTCACCGCTTAATGTCTGATCCAGGGTTTCCAGCAACTGGTAGTAAGCAAGATAGTTTTCAATTTGCTGACGACTCTGAAACAGCCGGGTCTCATGGTCGATGTGATAGTCCTCAAACCGATAGAGGCCTAAGTCCCGCAATACAAACTCAGTCAGGTCCTGATTCAGGTTGCCAAAAAACAGTAGCTTAAATGTAGTGAAGTGTTGCTGAGCAGCAACCTGATAAAGCCGTTCACCACTTTGACTAACCGCCCGTGCAGCAATATCTGCATGAAGCCTTAACTGATCATCCAATTCAGCCCGCCTTAATGCCTTGAACGTGGCCGTATCTACCTCCGCCCCAAGCATGTGTATCCATTCCGGTTTGCTGAATATTCCTAATAACGGGTCAATGGGTAGCCTTTCAATGGGAAGACTATCAACGGGGCTGCCCGGGGCAATGTCAATAAGCTGAGCATCTGCCAGCTCGTTTGCGGCCGCTACGGTATCGGGGATCTCACGGTAGTTCAGTTTACTATCACGAAACAGTTCACCTTTACGGGTGAGCATTCGGACATACAGCATTTTTGCCGGTTCGCTAAGCGACAGGAAGCGGTCACAGAACTGTTTTTCTGCTGACGATAGCAGGTCATCGTATTGCTCAACCACGTAATCGAGCAACTCTTGAAAGTTGGTGAGGTAGTACCCTTCTGGAAGTTCTATGGCCATTGGATTGGCTTTGTCATGCTGGCTGATTATTTATCGTTATCGTTCGACTATACCTGATCAAAATGTGCCTTCCAACGTTGATTGGATACATGCCCTTTTAACAGTTCCAGACACTCATCAACAATCTGCAACACCTCTTTATCCAGTGTCTGTTCATCGGCTGGGGTGGCCGTAATGCCATGTTCAATAAAATAGTTGATCTTTTGTGGACTCATATCTTTCAGCAGATGCACCACCGACTGAATAACAATATCGGCAACGGCGCTCTCAAGCGTCTGCTCTATGGTGCTGCCTAAAACCGGTACCAGCTTCAGACGCGAGACTTCACTATTTTCTCGCACGGCCCTGGAAACACTCTCACGCACATGATCCCTGATCATCATGCCGGTTTTCTTATCGGCTATGGAGTCCCCTGCATGCACCAGCATTGCGGAGACCCAGCGATTCAAGGTATCGCGGCGAGTAGCCAGTACCTGATTGGATATTTCATCCAGTAACGGAGAGCCTTCCCGAATGTCCTTTTGCGCATCGGAAAGCACCTTCACAACGATACGGTCACTGAGTTCTTCAATAAACACGTCATAATAGAACGCGATTAACCGAAACAGTTTGGTATTGGTCAGGTCAACAATTTTATATTTATGCAGCCGGTAGAGAATGGAGAATACCCGTAAAAACCGGAAAATACGG
>JBFKTM010000455.1:0-3502 GCA_041636295.1 Oleiphilaceae bacterium | reverse complement strand
GGCCCAGAATGTCGAGTCAAGGCCGCCTTCCCGTGCAAGAGAGTTGACGACACCGCCTTGTGCTGTGTCAGCCAATAAGCGTAATGCACGATAATGGTTGGACTTGCCACTGCCATTTGGCCCGGTAATGACATTTAACGGACCAAGCGGAATGACCAGCTTAACAATTGAGCGGTAATTGTTAATCGATAATGACGTTAACATCTAACCAACCTTTGGTTAGAACCATGCCGTCAGCATGGTAATGAACATCCCCAGCAAGGCGACCAGGCTAATGCCGAAGACTGTCGAGCGAAGTGCCTTTTGATTGCCATAGTAAAACAGCATGTGGGCGATGCGACAAAGGAAATAGCTGATAGATAACGCGTTTAACCAAAACGGATTCGCCGATGAGAGCATACCGGCCACTGCAAACAGTATGAACGCGGAAATGCTTTCGTTAGTGTTGGCGTGCGCTCTGGCAGCCCTGAACAGAAAGTTATTTCGGTCGGGAGGGATAGGGTAACCCGCTTGATGGCCTGACTTGATGCCCGCCAAGTCAGCAATGATGAGTTGCACAAGTAGTAAGAAACCCATTATGCCCATGATATAGATTGTAAAGTGGTAGGTGGTTATCAGTTCCATTGATGCTCCTGATGCGATTTGCTGGGTAAACATTAAATGCAGCAAGGTGTTAGCGGCACTATCTAGTGTATTGGTAACGATCACAACCAAATAGAAAGCAGGATCTATTACCGGAGTGATTATGCCGAAAATGTATTAACGTAGCCTTGCGTTTCCAATCATGAATGCCCAATAATGCCTGACTTAATTGTCGTTGTGACCTGGTAAAACTAGATGAGCTTCTCTATTTGAAAAAACTTGTGTTACAAACGCCATAAATTAATAAATTTTTCGAACATATTTTGAAAATCCTGTATACTGACGCGCAATTTTAGCCCTGACATATCGAGTAAAACAATGACAGACTTATCCAAGTACAGAAACATTGGTATTTTCGCGCACGTTGATGCGGGTAAGACCACCACCACAGAACGTATCTTGAAGCTAACTGGTAAGATCCATAAGTTAGGTGAAGTTCACGAAGGTGAATCTACTACTGATTTCATGGAACAGGAAGCTGAGCGTGGTATTACCATTCAGTCAGCGGCGGTAAGTTGTTTTTGGAATAATCACCGTTTCAACGTTATCGACACACCGGGACACGTTGACTTCACCGTTGAAGTATATCGTTCTCTTAAAGTACTCGATGGCGGTATTGGTGTTTTCTGTGGTTCCGGTGGTGTTGAGCCTCAGTCTGAAACTAACTGGCGTTATGCCAACGAGTCAGAAGTTGCACGTATCATCTTCGTAAACAAGCTGGACCGTATGGGTGCAGACTTTTTGCGTGTAACTGACCAGGTTAAAAACGTATTGGGTGCTAACCCATTGATCATGGTTCTGCCGATTGGCCGTGAAGACGAGTTCGTCGGTGTGGTTGACCTGCTATCTCGCAAAGCCTACGTTTGGGACGAAACTGGACAGCCAGAAAACTACACTGTTCAGGATATCCCAGCGGACATGGTAGACGACGTTGAGACCTACCGTGAGCAGTTGATCGAATCTGCGGTTGAGATGGATGACGATCTGATGATGGCTTACATGGATGGCGAAGAGCCTTCTATCGAAGACCTCAAGCGTTGTATCCGTATCGGTACCCGTGACCTGAAATTCTTCCCGACTTACTGTGGTTCTGCGTTCAAAAACAAAGGTATGCAGCTTCTACTAGATGCGGTTGTTGATTATCTGCCAAACCCAACTGAAGTTGATCCGCAGGACCTGACCGATGAAGAAGGTAATCCAACTGGTGAAAAAGCCATCGTATCTGCAGATGAGCCGCTACGTGCCCTTGCCTTTAAGATTATGGATGACCGTTTCGGTGCCTTGACCTTTATTCGTGTCTATTCCGGTGTAATGCGTAAAGGTGATACCGTTCTTAACAGCTTTACCGGCAAAACCGAACGTATCGGTCGTATGGTAGAGATGCAAGCCGATGATCGTAATGAAATCGACTCTGCACAAGCCGGTGACATTATTGCTGTTGTTGGTATGAAGAACGTACAGACTGGTCACACCCTGTGTGATCCTAAGCACGAATGTACACTTGAAGCGATGGTATTCCCTGAGCCTGTAATCTCTATCGCTGTTGCACCAAAAGATAAGGGTGGATCAGAGAAGATGGGTATCGCCATTGGTAAAATGGTTGCAGAAGATCCAACTTTCCGCGTTGAGACAGACGAAGATTCAGGCGAAACCATCCTTAAAGGAATGGGTGAACTTCACCTGGACATCAAGGTTGACATCCTGAAGCGTACTTACGGTGTTGAACTGGAAGTTGGTAAGCCACAGGTAGCATACCGCGAGACAATCACTCAAGCGGTTGAAGATTCTTATACTCACAAGAAGCAGTCTGGTGGTTCTGGTCAGTTTGGTAAAATCGACTACCGTATCCGTCCTGGTGAGCCAGGCTCTGGTTTCAAGTTCACCTCAACTGTTGTTGGTGGTAACGTACCAAAAGAGTTCTTCCCAGCAATCGAGAAAGGCTTTAAAGGCATGATGGAAGAGGGCCCATTGGCCAAATTCCCAGTGCTGGATGTTGAAATCGAACTGTATGACGGTGGATACCACGCAGTGGATTCATCTGCGGTAGCGTTTGAGATCGCAGCTAAAGGTGCTTTCCGTCAGTCAATGCCTAAAGCAGGTCCTCAGCTGATTGAGCCTATCATGAACGTTGACGTATTCACCCCGGAAGATCACGTTGGTGATGTTATCGGTGACTTGAACCGTCGTCGTGGCATGATCAAAGATCAACAAGCGGGTGTTACTGGTGTTCGTATTAAAGCCGACGTTCCTCTATCTGAAATGTTCGGTTATATCGGAAGCCTGCGTACAATGACATCGGGTCGTGGTCAGTTCTCTATGGAGTTCTCTCACTACCTACCATGTCCAAACTCGGTAGCGGAAGAAGTTATTGCTGCTGAAAAAGAAAGAATAGCGAACAAGTAAGTTCTACTTTAGCTAGCTTTCTAGAAACCCCGGTGATGAAAATCATCGGGGTTTTATTTTGTCTTTTTGTTGAGTAACAAGAGGCTATTATAGGGAGCAAGAGGGGCGGGGATTAAGATCCTCGGTTAGTCTATTAGTACCTCATTTAGAACCTACGTCAAAACTGAAATAGAATTCATCATCGTCTTCTGTTTCTATAAGTTCCCACATTTCATTTTGATGAAGCCATATTGGGTCAGCATTTTGTAACATGAATTCATCAGCATCCATTCCGTCTATTGTCTGAGGTCTTTTTATTCTAACCTGCTTTCCATTTATGAAAATCCACATGTATTTCTTTTGCCGCTCTGCTTTTGCTGCTTTACGGGCCCGCTTTTGTGCCGTTGTGAGTTTCTTTTTTAACTTTGACATGTTTACTGAATAGGCCTCATTAGGCGTAGGTTGCTGGTAATAGCTT
>JBFKTM010000454.1:0-3505 GCA_041636295.1 Oleiphilaceae bacterium | reverse complement strand
CTCAAACTCAACCACGCTAAAGTCAGGCTGACCAGGCATTCCCTGAAAGCGCTTACCGTCATGAAGCACCAGGAATCGACTCCCGGTATTTTCATCGACATATTGGGTACCGGTTTTCGCCGTTGTTAATATAAGCGACTTGCCGTCCTTGGTTCTTTCAGAGATAAAGACCTCTTGCAGTTCTTTTTTGTCATCACTGAGCGATTCAGTATAGGTAACCCGCTGCCCCGTTCGGAGGCTCTGAAAGCGTCCCGGGGCTAACATTTCAAACTCTGTGAGTTTAGACTGGTCTCTAAATATCTGATCAACCTGCTGCATCCCCCAGGGAGACGCCACTAAACTCATTGCACCAACTAGGAAAGCAACCATCAACGAACTGCCCATGGTTAGCAGAACCAGCCGATTCTCGCTCATTCCACACGCATACAGAACGGTCATTTCACTTTCGAGATACATGCGGCCGTAAGCTAACAGTATTCCGATAAAAAGGCCCAGAGGAAGAATCAGTTCAAGGAAGCCGGGCATGCGATAGCCCATCAATAAAAATAGGACATCAGCAGAAATCCCGCCAGACGCCGCCTGCGCAAGATATTTAATAAAACGTCCACTCATAAATATGAGTAAAAGCACACCAGAAACGGCAAACATACTAACCAAGATTTGCTTGGCCAGATATCGAAAAATTATAAACAAGAACAGTACCCACTCACCAAAAGTCCCTGCCAACTACCTTAGCAGAAGTCCGGAATGGTGCTTTATAAAAAACCGGGATTTATCAGAAGCGTCAATCATGTATTCTTTTTTTAGAGCCCCTGATGTTACAGATCGCCATTTTAGCTTGAATGTATTATGAAAAATACCTTCGTATGGCGTAAACTTTGACAAAACGATATAAAGAAAACATTGCTTACTCACTTACACAGCATTTCACAAGTCCACTTAGACCTCAGTGTAGCAACGTTTTTAATCATTTTTTATCTTATTTAACCATCCAGGAGTACCAATGAACTACTCAATAGAGAGTCGCACACTAGAAAAACAAAAATCAGACTGTATTGTTATTCCATTATTTGAGGGCGCAACGCTTTCACCCGCCGCACAATTCGTCAATGACACTGAAAATGGAATTATTCAAAAGCTAATTGACAGCAAAGACTTTAACGCGGGCGTAGGTAACACTATGCTACTTCCCGGCAGTGGGCAACAACACGCTCGAATGTTGCTGATTGGCCTCGGTAAAGCCGAAGAGTTTACTGCGGCCAATTTTAAAAAAGCCATACAGGCGGCTACCGAGTCTGCAAAACGAACAACCATCAAGAAA
Source organism: Oleiphilaceae bacterium (assembly GCA_041636295.1). Classification (GTDB taxonomy): domain Bacteria; phylum Pseudomonadota; class Gammaproteobacteria; order Pseudomonadales; family Oleiphilaceae; genus Alkalimarinus. Next base: position 2,184 of record JBFKTM010000454.1, on the reverse strand, counting down.
TTGATCCTGTCGCTGGAGGACCTGTCACTTCCTAATAAAAGCAGCAGCTGGCTGATCCGTTTTGCCATTGAATCAATCGGTGATACGCTTTACACCTTTGATGAATTTAAATCGAAAAAAGCAGACAAACTAGCGTTAAAAGAGTTCTCTTTCTATTGCGGAAAAGAGGCAAACGCAGCCGAACTAAAACAGGCCGTCATCGAAGGCACGGCCATCTCAACCGGCGTCGCGCATGCCAAGGACCTGGGCAATCTTCCTGGCAACGTCTGCACCCCCTCTTACCTGGCCAAAACAGCAAAAAGTTTAGCTAAAAATTGCCCGGCATTATCAGCTACCGTTCTTGACGAAAAAGAGATGGCAGCACTAGGCATGCACTCCTTACTCAGTGTTTCAGCCGGCAGTGCGGAACCTGCCCGCCTGATTATTCTGGAATACAAAGGGGGCAAGGCATCGGAGAAGCCTCATGTATTGGTTGGCAAGGGGATCACCTTCGACAGCGGCGGGATTAGCCTGAAACCCGGCGAAGCAATGGATGAGATGAAGTATGATATGTGCGGAGCAGCCAGTGTATTGGGCACCATGACCGCCATTACTGAACTACAGCCAAAGCTTAATATTACAGCGGTCATTGCAGCGGCCGAAAATATGCCCGATGGTAAAGCCACTAAGCCTGGTGACATTGTCAAAACGATGTCGGGTCAAACCGTAGAAATTCTAAACACCGATGCAGAAGGGCGCCTGGTTCTTTGTGATGCTCTCACCTACGCAGAGCAAAAACTAAAACCCGCATCCATTGTAGACATTGCCACACTGACAGGAGCGTGCATTATTGCTCTTGGCCATCATGCTACCGGCCTGCTCGCCAACAATGATGAGCTGGCAGAAGAGCTGCTAACAGCGGGCATCAGTGCCGAAGACAAGGCATGGCGACTACCATTATGGGATGAGTACCAACCCCAGCTCGACAGTAATTTTGCCGATATGCAAAATATAGGTGGACGCCCTGCTGGCACCATTACCGCCGCCTGCTTTTTATCACGCTTCAGCAAAAAGATGATGTGGGCACATCTGGATATCGCCGGTACCGCCTGGGTCTCCGGCAAAAGCAAAGGAGCTACAGGACGCCCAGTCCCCTTGCTAACTCAATATTTATTGAATAAAGCCAACTAGTTTACATCCAGAAACAGCCGTTTTGATGTAGGTCGGGTGTCGCCTAAAGCGCCTACTTTTGGTAACCCGACAATGAGTGCCGGTAAGATACTGATTTGTCGAGTTAAAACCCGACCTGCAGAAGAATATTTTTCAAGCTTCATGCGTTTCTGTACGGCCACCAACTAGGTAAATCGGCCAAATTTGAACCGGTGAGATCCCGCCGCCACGTTAAAAAGAGGCGAAGGCGGTCTCACCCGCCTCACAATTGACGCCACAAAAAACGGTTAAACAGTCAACATGGATTCACCACGTTTTTGAGCACCCTTATGGCTAAAGCAGACTTTTATATTCTGAATACCACAGACCATCATTCGCGCCTTAACTTTCTCTGCAGACTGGTAGAAAAAGCGGTCGGTCTTAACCACCAGATTTATATACACACCAGCAGCGAACAACAAGCGATAGAGATTGACGATCTGTTATGGTCTTATAAGCTGGAGAGTTTCTTACCCCATAACCGGACGACACAAACGAATTTGAATGCCCCCATCGTGATCGGCTTTAGTGATAACTGTGGCGACCATCAGGATCTTTTGATCAATTTGGCCCGCGACCTCCCAAGCTTTTATAAAAAATTCGAGCGCATCGCGGAAATTGTGATTCAAAACGATATCATCTTAAAAGAATTGAGAGCACACTATCGACAAATACAGAAAGACGGCATAGAAGCCATCATTCACGACTTTAGAAAAGCAAAGTAACCGCCAAAGTATAGAGACATAGAAATTAGAAGAGATACAATGGAAAACTCTAATCCCCAAATGGACGACATCCCGCTGCTTCAGGAATTTGCTGACGACACTCATCACCCAATCAAACAGCGTCCTCCATCCCCCCTTCCACGACCGGCAACCCAGAGTTCGACAGACCAAGCAGCCGCAACCCCCTCACCAATGAAGGACAATCCCTTTCTGCCTTACGAACATCTAGCCCAGCTTGCCATTGAGCGGGAACAGTTCAGGCAAAACCTGG
>JBFKTM010000453.1:0-3516 GCA_041636295.1 Oleiphilaceae bacterium | reverse complement strand
TTTTGCGAGACAGCTCGCCAGATAACGCGTTGTTCTTTTGCCTCAACCATCTCCACGACCAGCTTGCCTTCCTTGATTTCTCTCGCTCTGATCGGTGTGTGCATCGCCATCCCCACCCGGTTGCGTGACATCCCCACGCCATAGGTAACGCCCGTCGCCTCAATCCTGGACGCCTCTTCGATTCGATAACGAACCTCCAACAACGCATTGCCATCTTCAACGAGGGTATACCCCTTACGTTTAAGCTGACGGGAAATCGCTTCATGAATGCGCGTATAATCCAGGCTCTGCACGCTACCTGACTCGATGACCTCAAAGGCGACCGTCTGGTCTTGCTGGAAGTTGGCAGCCGAATCATAGTCGTATACCACATTAGCGGCACAGCCCATCAAGAGCATAGAAAAAGTGATTAGAATCAACAGTCGCATTGTTTGTCTCCCTCAATGATAACGTTAAAACATCCGTCAGTTTTTAAACAACGAACAGCTCTTAGACCGTTATGTTTCGTTTATGAGTCAGTTTTTTAACATCTTATGAAAAACAGCCATAGCGCTCCAACAGCAATTTCCCTAAAACAAATTATATCGGGAAAAAAAGCACGATTGACTGCCAACGACTAGAATTTGTTATAGGAATATCCACTTTTTGGAGGAGATATATGAAAGCTTGCTCGGCATTCACAAAGGCAACCGACTCCTATCGTGCGGGTCTTGAGTTGGGAAACGAACTACTTTCGACGCAACCTGAAGTTATCTTTCTTTTCTCAACGATTCATTACAGCCACTCCGCCGAACTGATTGAAGGTGTTTACGATGCGATTGAAAATGAAAACATCATCATTATCGGGAATACGGGTGACGGCTGCTATGAAAGCAAAGGCCCCATGGAGAGTGGCGCAGCGGCCCTTGGCTTAAACTCTGAAGGTAGGGTTAAGTGGCACTTACTATATGAGTCCGGTATTGCAGACTCACCCAAAGCGGTGACCCAAACCTTGATACGCCGCCTTGCCAACGTAACGTCTCTTGAAAACATAGCCTTTAGTTTTCTGGTCTCCGACTTTCATACCGATGCCACTGAGATTGAAAGTGCCATTCAGGAGATTACAGCCTTTCCAATCGTTGGTGGTCTCGCAGCGGACGATAACCAGATGAAGAAGTGTGTACTCTACGCCAATAACAAGATGCTAACCGATGCCGCGGTGTTACTAGCCGCTGAAGGCGACATACGTTTTGATATATCCATTGGAAATTCACTCACCCCCATTGGTAAAACAGGAACAATCGATAAAGCCAAAGGCACTGACATATTGTCGATCGACGGTCGACCTGCCATGGATTTTATGGAGCGTGAAATGGGTAAGCCGGTATTACAATCAGACCGTGGCGTTACCACGCTAACCATTATTGACGAAGACCAGCCCGATATTAAACGACTACGTTCCATTGTTCCCAATTTTTCATCCAGCGAGCAGACCCTGGGATTATACGGCGGCATCGAAGAAGGAAGGTCGGTTCAAGTCTGTCAGGCGGAGCCCAAACAACTTATTCAGGAGGTCGTTACTATCGCCACCAAAGCCAAAGAGAGCGGATTCCAACCGGCAGCCGCCATTATCGTCAGCTGCTCCGGCCGAAAGTGGGTGTTGGGGGATGATATTAAATATGAAATCAGTTCGCTGTCTGATAACTTTGACTCGCCACTGCCCATTGTGGGGTTTCCCTCTTTTGGCGAAATAGGTCCACTGAAAACCGAATCAGGTTATACCCGTAACCTGTTTCATAATATGACGTACGTTTTACTATTGATAGGCCAATGAAACCAACACTGCTAACGACTCTATCACCTGAGCCATCAGGTTTTACTTTCTGCCAGCTAAAGAAACGAGAGCTTTTGGCTGCACCGGTTGTGATCTTAACCCGAGATCCGGCAGACGTATTGCGGCAGATAGAGGGGCAAATAGAGCGTTTCCAGGGCGTTTTGGCCGTACCCGATGATCAACTACAGCTTGAGCCACTCGGGTCTTTAAGCTGGATTTTGAAAGTACCACCACCTTTATTGGACTATCTCGCTGTCATGCTATCCCCCCTGCTAACAGCGCTGCAGCATTGTCTTGAAGAGTCCGACACCCATACCGAAGTGCAGCGTGCATTAGATAAAATTTCTCGCGAATTAAAAGCCACCCAGGAAGACTACCAACGGGTTAATCGTCGCCTCTATAACCAAGTAAACGAGTTAACCCAGGCCAAATCTGAAGTAATGAAGCTAAACCGAGATCTGGAAACCAGGGTTGAACAACGCACGGCGGAGTTGGAGCATACAAACAAGGCCCTGACCTCGGCAAAGAATGCAGCGGAGTCGGCTAACGAAGCAAAAAGCCTGTTTCTGGCGACTATGAGCCATGAGATCCGAACACCGATGAATGGCATTATTGGAATGATGGAACTACTGGGCGATACAGAGTTAGGTGCCGAGCAAACTAAAATGCTGTCAACCGCTAGAGACTCTGCCTTTTCCCTATTAAATATACTCAATGACATACTCGACTTTTCCAAGATAGAAGCAGGCAAAATGGAGCTGGAGTCCATTGAGATGTCTCTCCACGAGCTGGTTGAAGGCGTAGCCGAAACGCTGGCCCCCAATGCAGCCAAAAAAAATCTACATATCTATACGCAGATATCATCTGATCTGCCCGACATGCACCTGGGTGACGAAGCCCGGCTGAGACAGGTCCTCTTTAACCTCTGTAGCAATGCTATTAAATTTACAGAGTCTTCAGCTGATTCGGCTGGCTACGTCCGCCTGACAGTTAAGCCCTCAACAAAGTCCATAGTGAGTGACAAACACAGCCCGTTATCATCAACCGTTATCAGCAATTTGCTTTTTGAGGTGGAAGACAATGGCATTGGCATTGCACCAGAGGTCATCAACACGCTCTTTACCCCCTTCACCCAAGGCGAGAGTTCCACCACACGCCGTTATGGCGGCACCGGGCTCGGGCTATCGATCTGCCGTTACTTAATTGATTTGATGGGTGGAGAGATTTCAGTAAAAAGCACCTGTAAAAAAGGCACCGTATTCTCTATTCATTTGCCACTACAGGTCGCTATGCCATCAGAGGTGGATGCTGCGCAGCCAACAACTCAGAACCACTTGAGTCATGTTGATATATTCAGCTTGATTCCAGACAGCTTTTTAAACCATATCTGCAGCCACTATCTGGAAGCCGCTGGTGCAGCGGTACACAACGTTCCTGATTTTGAGACATTGACCACACAGCTAAACGCGTATAACCAACAACAGCATGCATCAGCGGTTGCCCTACTCTCACTTCCCTCTAATCAATCACCATGGCTAAACCGATTGCTCGAATTAACAGCCCGCTATGACTCAGATTCGCTTCGGCTCATAGTGCTCAGTCCGCGTCAACAGCTGCTGAGTTTACCGACCAACGTTACCATTGTTGACTCAAACCCGATCAAACGAAGAGAGTTAATCTCAGCTGTTTCAACCAAAGCGGGG
>JBFKTM010000452.1:0-3517 GCA_041636295.1 Oleiphilaceae bacterium | reverse complement strand
GCATCGAGTGCGCCAAACGGCTCGTCCATCAACAGCACTTTGGGCTTCATCGCCAGCGCGCGGGCGATACCAATACGCTGTTTCATACCGCCGGAGATCTCCCCCGGACGTTTTCGGGCCGCATGGGTCATGTGCACCAGTTACAGGTTATGCAGCGTCCACACGTGTCGCTCCCGTTTGTTCATGGTGCTACTGAAGACCGTATCGACAGCCAACTTGACGTTTTCGTAACAGGTAAGCCAAGGCAGTAGTGAGTGATTCTGGAATACCACCGACCGTTCCGGGCCAGGCTCCGCGACCTCTTTGCCATCAAGAATGACGCCGCCACTGGTGGCTTGATATAACCCGGCCACAATATTAAGCTGCGAGGATTTGCCGCAACCGGAGTGACCAATCAGGGAGATAAATTCGCCTTTATCAATTTTCAAGTCAACGCCATCCAGTGCTTTAAATGGGCCATTAGGGGTTGGAAACTCAATGGATACCTGTTCAATACTTAAATAAGATGCGCTCATGTTGTTGCTCCGCTAATCAATGGGGCTGTAATTGCCCAACAATATTCGTTATTTTAAAATTGCACTTTTGTCCCAAGAGACCGCTTTCTGCAAACTCAGCATCAGTCGATCCAGAATAAAACCGATGAAGCCGATGGTGAGTACCGCTACCATGATCCGCCCGAGAGAGTTTGAACTCCCGTTTTGGAACTCATCCCAGACAAACTTTCCAAGCCCCGGATTTTGCGCCAGCATTTCAGCGGCAATCAGCACCATCCAGCCGACCCCTAGCGACAGACGCAAGCCGGTAAATATCATCGGGATGGAAGAGGGTAAGACAATTTTGGTCAATTTCTGCATCCAGTTCAGTCGCAGTACGCGGCTGACGTTAATCAGGTCTTTGTCGATGGAGCCAACACCTACCGCAGTGTTAATGAGGGTCGGCCAGAGACAGCAGAGGGTTACGGTGATCGCCGAGGTGACAAACGACTTGGCGAACATGGGGTCGTCACTGACATAAACGGCACTTACCACCATGGTCACGATGGGGAGCCATGCTAAGGGGGATACCGGCTTAAATATCTGTATCAACGGGTCGAGGGCAGAGTAAACGGTTTGATTAAGGCCACAAACAATGCCGATAGGAATCGCAATCAGGCTGGCGAGTAGAAAGCCGGTGAACACCGTCACCAGGCTGGTCCAGATTTGATCAACATAAGTCGGGCGGCCGTTATAGTCTCGCCATTTAACGGTCGCATCTGGATTTTTCTCCAGCTTGGCGGCATTTCGCTTCTCCTGGCGCTCGTAAAAAGCACCTTCTTTGGCTCGTTCTGCGCGGTGCTCATCAACCAGATTTTTCGCTTGTTCGAGCACTTGGCTTGGGCCGGGCACTTGGCCGAGGCTGGTCTGTACTCGTGAGGCAGAGGCGTCCCACAAGAACAGGAAGAGTGCGAAAGCAATCATCGGAATGCCCAGGGCCCTAAAAATTAAATTGAACTGCTCACCTGGGTTTTCCCCTTTAGCTATTCGGATAAACGGGACAAACCAACTAAGCCCCGTTGATTCAAAAAAGTTAATTATTCGTGTGGACATAGGACTGCTACCTTTAATTGGGGGGATTCTGTACTGGATAGCCCGCTTAAAATTGACTACTCGTTGCTCATTGGATCGGCTTTCTGAATCTGACCGTAACTACTCACCCCTCGTCATCCTACGGCTTGACCGTAGGATCCACCTTTCGGATATGGATTCTGTGATCAAGTCGCAGAATGACGGGGTGCTAGGAATAAATGGCTACGTAGTTAGATCTGATCTTGGCCTTTTAGACCGATTGAGAACTTCTCTAAATACGCGTTGGGTTGCTTGCCGTCATAAGTGATACCATCAATAAAGTCAGACTGTGGTGCTTTGAAACCATCTTCGGTCGCAAAGTCCGGGAAGTCGCTTGCCTTCAATTTACCCTCAGCAATCAGCTCTTTTGCCGCTTGGGCGTAGATGTCTGGACGGTAGACGCTCTTGGCGATATCCATATACCAGCTGTCTGGCTTGTGCTCTGAGATCTGGCCCCAACGACGCATCTGTGTCAGATACCAGATTGCATCACTGTAATAGGGGTAGGTTGCGTTATAGCGGAAAAATACGTTGAAATCGGGTACTTCACGTTTGTCACCCTTTTCGTATTCGAAGGTGCCGGTCATACTGTTGGCGATAACATCGTAGTCAGCACCGACATAGTTAGACTGAGAGAGTATTTTTACCGCTTCTGGTCGATTACCATTATTGTTGGCATCCAGCCACTGGGCGGCGCGAATCAGTGACTTCACCACGGCAATATGGGTGTTAGGGTACTTATCGGCCCAGGCCTTACTAACACCAAAGACTTTTTCAGGGTTGTTTTTCCAGATCTCGTAGTCGGTAATAACCGGTACACCGATTCCTTTGAATACCGCCTGCTGGTTCCAGGGCTCACCGACACAGTATCCGTAGATAGTACCTGCTTCCATGGTAGAGGGCATCTGAGGTGGAGGTGTCACCGACAATAGCGCATCGGCATCGATTTGACCGGAGGTGTCGCCTTTATGGGGGGCGTATAGTCCCGGGTTGATACCACCGGCTGCCAACCAATAACGCAGTTCGTAGTTATGGGTCGAGACTGGAAATACCATCCCCATATTGAATGGTTTACCTTCGTCTTTGTACTTATCTATAACGGGCTTCAGCGCATCGGCTTTGATCGGGTGCACTGGCTTACCGTCTTTATCTTTAGGGATATGAGGCTTCATCTCTTCCCAGATTTGATTGGAAACCGTAATGCCGTTACCGTTAAGGTCCATGCTGAACGCGGTCACGATATGCGATTGTGTGCCAAACCCTATAGTGGCTCCGAGTGGTTGCCCGGCCAACATATGAGCCCCATCCAGTTCACCGGTAATGACACGATCCAGCAGGACTTTCCAGTTCGCTTGAGCCTCCAGCTCAACAAACAGACCCTCATCCTCAAAAAAACCTTTTTCGTAGGCAATGGCGAGGGGGGCCATATCGGTTAACTTAATAAAGCCAAATTTCAGCTCATCCTTTTCTGGCTCCACCGCGCTGCTCGTAGCAGGTAAAACGATGGCCGCTGTCATAGACAGAGAAAGCAGCAGCTTTTTAAAAGGGGTTGGTCTCTTGCTTGATATGCCCATGTGGACTCCTTAATGGATATTTATAGAAATATTAAATACTTATTAGTAGGTATATCAAAGTGTGTGCCATTTTTAGGAAAAACCTATTAAAAACAGTGTTATAGCTGTAAATAAAGGTTTTTCTTTTAGCGCTGATAGTTTTATCTGTACAAAATAATGCACTTATAAAGGGGAGGGTATTACTAAGTTGGTGCGCTTCAGTTACCTCTTTATGAGCATTTGTGAAGGGTCGGTGCATTTAAGTGGTGCAGCTTACAAGATCTGCCAATAAAAAGGTGAGTTCAGAAGAGAGCCACAAGTCGTTGAAATTAATAGATCCTGTGATCAAGTCACAGGATG
>JBFKTM010000451.1:0-3519 GCA_041636295.1 Oleiphilaceae bacterium | reverse complement strand
TCCACTGGTGAACAAGGCGAAGAAACTGAGAAAGAAAAAAGCGGCTCCTGATCTACAGCCGATTGAAGTAGTCAACATTGCCTGATTGCAGGCAGACAAACGAACACGGGATATGAGTAGCTGATGTCTCGTAACCCAAAAAAAGAACTGCTGAATTAAACACCCTTGAAGAGGTTTCAACAGTTCAACAATAAACCCGACGTAAGCGGAGCGTAAACGATGGAAGACAAAAAGCAAGACAATGATAACCAGCCATCCCTAAGCCGACGCGGCTTTTTGGGTGCGTCTGCAGTAGCAAGCGCAGCGGGTGTTGCAGGTGTTACCGGCCTGGCAAGCACCGTAATGACCCGTGAAGCCTTTGCTAAAGCGGCCCAGGATGCCATGTCAAAAGCCCTGGTTCATCCAGGCGAGCTAGATGAATACTACGGATTCTGGAGTGGCGGCCACTCCGGTGAAGTCCGTATTCTAGGTATTCCCTCCATGCGTGAGCTAATGCGTATTCCTGTATTCAACGTTGAATCAGCAACGGGTTGGGGTATCACCAACGAAAGTAAGCGTATTCGAGGCGAACAGGACAAGTATCTTTGCGGTGACGCTCACCACCCTCATATGTCGATGACTGATGGTAGATACGATGGTAAATACGTATTCATCAACGACAAACTGAACACTCGCGTTGCCCGTATCCGTTGTGACATCATGAAGTGTGATAAGATTCTGGACATTCCTAACGTTCAAGCCGTCCACGGCCTGCGTGTTCAGAAAGTGCCACACACCAAGTATGTATTCTGCAACGGTGAATTCCGTATTCCACAGCCAAACGATGGTCGCGATCTCAACGATCCAACCAAGTATTTCACCATGTACAACGCCATTGACGCAGAAACCATGGAAATGGCGTTCCAGGTCATTGTAGACGGTAACCTGGATAACACCGACATGGACTACACCGGTCGTTTTACCGCTTCGACCTGTTACAACTCGGAAGAAGGGGTCACCCTGGCTGAGTCTATGCGTAACGAGCGCGACTGGGCGGTAATCTTCGATATTCACGCAGTCGAAAAAGCGATTAAGGAAGGTAAGTACCAGACTATCGGCGACTCTAAAGTGCCTGTGGTGGACGGTCGTAAGAAGGCCAACAGCCCGTTCACTCGCTATATCCCAGTACCTAAATCACCTCACGGCATGAACACCTCACCAGAAGGTAAGTACTTTGTCGCGAACGGTAAGCTCTCACCTACTGTTACCGTTATTGCAATCGATAAGCTTCCTGACCTGTTCGATGGGAAAATCTCAGAGCGTGACTGTGTCGTCGCCGAGCCTGAGCTGGGCTTAGGGCCACTTCACACGGCTTTCGACGGTCGTGGTAACGCATACACTACATTGTTTATCGACAGCCAGATTGCCAAGTGGAATGTGGAAGATGCGATCAAGGCGTACAATGGCGAGAAAGTGAACTATATCAAGCAGAAGCTGGATGTACATTATCAGCCAGGTCACAACCATACCACCATGGGTGAAACCCGTGATGCCGATGGTAAGTACCTAATCTCATTGTGTAAGTTCTCTAAAGACCGCTTCTTGCCAACCGGCCCACTGCGCGCTGAGAACGACCAGTTGATCGATATCTCTGGTGATGAGATGAAGCTGATTCATGATGGCCCAACCTTTGCCGAGCCACATGACTGTATGATCGTTCACCGCAGCAAGATGAAGCCTAGCAAGCTATGGACTCGTGACGATCCATTCTTCGCTGAAACCGTTGCTATGGCGAAAAAAGATGGTGTAACGCTGGAAAGCGACAACAAAGTCATCCGTGACGGCAATAAAGTCCGCGTTTACATGACATCAGTTGCTCCAAACTTCGGCATGAACGAATTTTCCGTTAAGCAAGGTGATGAAGTAACTGTAACCATTACTAACCTGGATACCATCGAAGACGTAACTCACGGCTTCGCAATGTGTAACCACGGGGTCAGTATGGAAATTGGACCACAGGCGACTTCATCAGTAACCTTCACTGCGGACAAGCCCGGTGTGTTCTGGTTCTACTGCCACTGGTTCTGCCACGCACTGCACATGGAAATGCGCGGCCGTATGCTAGTAGAAAAAGCCTAAGTGTTAGCACTTAACCCATCTGATTTTTAATCAGATTAATATTAGCTCAACCTCTCTTCAGAGGTTGAGCTAACTCAAGGTATTAAAACCTCATATCATTCTAGAATAGATTCAACAATCGAATCAGCTAACAACCACCCCGATAGTCAATAATCCAGCTGAGTCCTCCTATTTTTTGAATGAGTAAACAGCAATGTCTCAAAAACCAAACATTTACCACTTCGCTGCTTTAATTACTTATTCCCTGTTAACGTTTCTATTTGCCACCAGCCTGGACGCCAGTGAGCTTGAGGACAGCCCTCCCCTATCGGGTATGTCGCCAATAACTGTGGAGCAAGATTTACAGCGGGCAATCAACAGCGCCGAGCCCGCCCAGATACTGCAACTCGACGGGCGGTACCAAGGCAATTTTATCATCGACAAAGCACTTACGATCCGTTGTAGCAAGGGAGCAGAATTGAACGGCAATGGGCAAAAAGATGTCATCAGAATTACTGCGTCCAACGTTACCATCCAAGGCTGTAATATCATTAACTGGGGGGGCAACCTCACCGCAATGGATGCCGGTATCGTAGTAAAAAAAACCGCCGATAATGTAACGATTAAAGACAACTATTTTAACGGTGCTTCATTTGCCATTTTTCTGGATGCAGCACCGAACACCAAGATACATGGCAATCGGATTGAAGGAATAACCGAGATCCGCTCTCAGGATAGGGGAAATGGCATTCACCTCTATGCTACCAAAGGAGCCGATGTCGCCTTTAACAAAGTGTGGCATACACGGGATGGCATCTATATCGACACCAGCAACAACAACGTTATTCGCAACAACGAATTCCACCATCTACGCTACGGGGTGCACTACATGTACTCCTACCATAACCAGGTAACAAACAACTACACTCACCACACTCGCACAGGCTATGCACTGATGCAGTCAAAATATCTCACCGTCACCAATAATCGTTCCGAATGGGATGAAAATTACGGTATTTTGATGAATTACATCACCAACTCCACCGTCAAGAATAATCACATCAGCAACGTCCGTTACAACTCCAACTTCACCAACACCAGCGTCAGCAAAGGCGCGGAGGGTAAGGCGCTCTTTATCTACAATTCACTCTACAATCGCCTTGAAAAAAATACCGTTAAAGAGAGCGACCTCGGCATCCACATTACGGCGGGCTCCGAAGACAATGTAATTTCCAGCAATAGTTTCATCGGTAATAGACAACAGGTGAAGTATGTCGCCAATCGCACACAAGAGTGGTCTCACGAGGGAGTTGGTAACTTCTGGAGCGACTACCTCGGCTGGGATAGAGACAGCAACGGCACCGGCGATATACCCTATGAACCCAATGATGGCGTAGACAAGCTACTTTGGAAATACCCTTC
>JBFKTM010000450.1:0-3520 GCA_041636295.1 Oleiphilaceae bacterium | reverse complement strand
TCACCTTGGCCATTCTACCTATCGCCAGAATATTTGGTGAACTCGGTAAGAGATATCCACATGCTGGCGGTCCGGCCTACTTTACCGAAAAAGCCTTTGGTCCCCGTGCCGGCCATGTTATCGGTCTGATGTATCTGTGCCTGGTGCCGCTTGGCGCACCAGCGGCAATAGAGATCACCTTTCAGTTTGTCGATGTCTTGATTCCGCTGACCCCCTTCACCAAACTGATGGCCGAGTTAGCCCTATTGATAGCACTATGGATACTCAACCTTAGAGGGCTAAGTGCCTCGGCATCATTACAAATGGGGCTCACCGTAGCGATGCTTATGGTTATTGTGGCACTGACCGTCAATTTTGCATTCAGTCCCGCTGGTAGCAGCTCAACCGTCACCTTGCCCGCCCTTAATCTATCCACCATGATGAGTGCCGCCAGCATTGCGCTGTGGAGCTTTATGGGGATTGAAGTCATGAGCCACATGGCAGCGGAGTTCAAGCGTCCCGACAGGGATTTTGTACCGGCGCTATTGATTGGTACCTTGTTGGTCGGGCTTATCTATCTTATCAGTACCTTACTGGTTCAGTCCGTAGACGGGGGAGAGTCCCTCGCCATGATTCAGCGGTTTGATCAACTGTTTGGCGGTGGCGGTCGATGGACTATTGCGGTATTGGGTATCGCCAGTGGCATTGCCACCGTCAATGTTTATATTGCGGGCGTCTCCCGGTTAGCCTGGAGCCTGGCAGAAGAGAAAGTACTGCCGCAACACTTTAGCCGTCTCAATCATTCTGGCGTTCCCATCAACGCTTACCTCACCATACTTTCCCTGGTTGCGGTGGTGTTATTCATAGCAACCCTGCTGGCCATTCCCTTTGAAGACTTGATGCGCTGGACCAACGGAGTCTTCGCACTGGTTTATATGATCTGTATGCTGGCGGCCACCCGACTGCTACCCAAAAACGTACATGGCTATGCCTGGGTTGGTCTTATCGCCTGCGGACTACTGACCGTATCTCTCGGCGATAAAATGCTCTATGCCATCCTGCTGGCCTTGGTGATCACCATTGGTTTAAAACTACAATCGCCACAGAAGGTTATTTCATCATGATGCGGCATTGTCCTCGCCTTTAATGCGCAACCAAAACAGCTCTTTTTGATCCCGACGTCACAGTTTTTAACGTGACAAATTGTCAACTATTGGTACAGCTGTCACTATTAAATCAATTGATTTAATTAATTCCCGACACAGGACCAGATTGACAATGCGGTGGTTACCTTTCGTTTTAGTGGTATGGCTCTTAACGGCGTGTTCTGAACACAGCACCATTACAACCCACTATATTAAGGCACTAAATCCGCCGTCCCCCGCTCAATTTATGGCAGGTGCAGAGACGGTGGATATCACCCCACCACCCGGCTATCTGCCGCGAGCCGGTTATGCCACTTGGTCAACCATCGGTGAAGGCTTCCGCACCCGGCTCTATGCCCGGGTCTATTATCTGCGCGATATCGATGGGGACAGTCACTTGATCGTGCAAACCGATCTCGCTACCGGGTCTCGCATTCTTCACACCAAACTGGGAGAAGTGTTAGCCAAACAGACCGATATTGATGCCAGCAACCTTACCATCACCGCGACCCACTCCCACTCGGCCCCCGGTCAAATTGTCGGTAGCCAGTTCTATAACAAACATATCTCCCACAAATCCGGTTTTGCCAGCGGCTACTTTGACTTTCTGGTTGAGCGAATCAGCAACGCTGCCATTAAAGCCTATAATGAGCAACGCCCGGCCAAGCTGGCCACCGGCAAAATCGACATCTGGGGCCAGACACGAAACCGCTCAATTCAGGCCCATGTGGAAAACCACACAGTCAGCAACAAGAGTACCGCCGACAGCCAGACCTTTCACCGGGTTAATCCCGCACTCTATATGGTTCGCATCGACGGGCTGGCTGATAACAATCAGTTCGAACCCATGGGGGCGTTTGCCAGCTTCTCAATTCACGGTACCGCGCTGCCACAACAGGAAACCCTCTTTAATGCCGATGTCTGGGCCTATATTCATAAAGACTGGGAGCGATTTATCAGCGCCACCTATCAACCGACACAACCGGTGCATGTTTCAGCATTTGAAGGCACCCATGGCGATGTCGCTCCCGCATCCCGCTTTGAGATGCTGGGCTATATAGAGGCAAAACGCGTCGGCCAGGGAATCGCCAAGAAAGTCACGGCGTTGTACCAGCAGCTGGATACCGAACTGACCGCACAGGTTGATATTCAGTCGGCTATCCGTCACGTCAATATTCGAGAGAATAACCGCATAGACAACGCTGCAATCTGTAACGAAGCGGCTGCGGGTATGACCCTGGCCGCCGCCCCACTGGAACACACTTCACCGGTCATCGGCTACCTCCCTTTCT
The DNA here is from genome assembly GCA_041636295.1 of Oleiphilaceae bacterium. Taxonomy (GTDB): domain Bacteria; phylum Pseudomonadota; class Gammaproteobacteria; order Pseudomonadales; family Oleiphilaceae; genus Alkalimarinus. Next base: position 1,104 of record JBFKTM010000450.1, on the reverse strand, counting down.
TCGAGCAGGGCTCCCGTCGCTGGGGGGATGAAGCGGACAACTGCCAAGGCCGCAAGCGTATTCTGGGGTTTGACCTGTTTCAATCGATACTGGAACCGAAAGACAGCTTTCCTGACTATGTGCTTTTCCAGTTAGTACGCATTAACGATCTGGTCATGCTACCGATGCCGTTCGAAATCACCACCGAGTCGGGCTATCGCATGGCGAATGCCGTTCAGAATAGTTTTAATCAAGCCCAACACCCCATCAAACATATAATGGTCACCAGTCTGGCAGGAGGCTATACCGGCTATGTAACTACGCCAGAGGAGTATGGTCGTCAGTACTATGAAGGGGGGCACACCATTTATGGAAAACAAACACTCCCCTATCTTACGGCCCATGTCAGCCATCTAGCAGCCGACATGCTCAGCAATAACAAGCCTCTGATTGAGCTGCCAGTACAGTGGCAATACCGTTTTGATACCAATCGATTTATACCGGAGCCAACTCCCGCAAGTGGGCAACGACTTGTCAGCAGGCCGCCTGTTTACCATCATGCCTCGGCCAATGAAGAGGGGCATTGGCAGTTTAGTTGGATCGATGTAAATGCCTCAAAGATAGCCACACACCAGCCCTTAATGAGTATCGAGACCCGCAGCAATGGCGCTGAGTGGATGCCCTTGACTGTCGATGAGGTGGCGGTAAATGATCAGGGCTATGACATGGCGCTAAGAATCATCGAGCCTGAATTAGAACAGGGGATGGCAGAGTATAGCGCTTACTGGTACAACCCTCTGTTTGACGGTGAACATCGCGAGTATCGCTTTGTCATCCAGCCAAGGGATCAGCAACCCCTGTTCTATTCACCCCCATTTAATTAAAATCGCCTGAACCAGCCCTTTCCGGAGTATCCATTTGGCTCAGCAACCGACACCGTATCAAAGGCTACCCGGCAGCCTGGCCGTCACCTTTCTGCAGTCGGTGTTTGAGGTCACCCAACGAGCAGGCATCGAGCAGCAGCGGCTAGTGACAGCAGCAGGTCTTGACCCATCACTGCTTCAAGACCAAAGCCAACGCATTAGCGGTGACGCCTACTGCCAGCTGCTCGATACCGCCGCCAGC
>JBFKTM010000449.1:0-3548 GCA_041636295.1 Oleiphilaceae bacterium | reverse complement strand
GTTTCAGTTCGAAACGTGCATCGGCTGGTACGATGTTGTGGAGGTCTGAGGCTATGCGCCGATACTCTTCGCTTTCGTTACGACATTGACGTGGCGTTCCACAGAGTAGGTGGTCTCGAGCCCAGCCTGTAGAATAGATGTAGCTGTCGGTGACTAGAACGCTTTTTTTCTTAAATTCTTTTTTACAGTAAAAAGTGGTGCCACCTTCTTTGTAAAGATCACCCCAGAAGTGCTTTTTAAGGGTCCCCTTAGGATCATTGAATTTTGTTTGTGCCTGCGCCGAGATACTGAGCAGAGTAAAAGAGAGTAGTAGCAGTAGTGAATGCTTCATTTTTGTCATAAAGCCGACTCGTTTTGCTGATATGAGTTTTAATTTAGTTTAGGTTGATGAGTGGCTGCTAACCAAAGTTTGTTATCTGAAAATCCTTTAGCCTTGCGAATAAAAAAACCTTTATATATCGCAACTTTCTTATGATTCTTGAGTTTCAGTATAGTTTAAAACCTTGGCGTGCGAATTTAAAGTCTGTTTTATTGTTTTACAATTTGTTATCTCTACATCGTGCGATGTGACAGAGGGTAATGTTTTATGTGTGCGGAGTAAGTGGAGTGAATGGCTAACTCATTTGAGGTCTGAATGAGTTAGCCTGTGTTTGATTATTTGCAAGGGCATCAAAGCTTGGCTTTGATGCGTTCATAGCCCTCTTTGATCTGGTCGCCAAGCTCCTTTGCAGACTCCAGTATGTCGCGCCCCGCGTTCTCTGCTTCTCGGCCTATTTCTGCCATTTTTTCAACTAACTGAGCCCAACTTTGTTCCAGCTCGGCGATATCATCTTTCATATCTTCTTTCGCGAGATGCAGCTGTAGGTTAATTTCATCCCGTTGCTGTTTGATCGTGTCAGTGATTGCCTTCAGGTCATCATGTAGTGTTGGCATTGTCCTTCTCCTTGAATTAACTAGATTAGCCCGGATATGACTGCATCCTTAACTATAAAAATACGGATATTTGCAAAGAAGGTCTTGATTTGCGTCAACGCATACTGGTGTGGTACGGGGTGTGGTTGGCGTTACGGCATGGTTAGATGAGAAGGCTGTCCGCTCAGCAGTAGCACAAATTCAGCGAGTTGTTCCCAGGTGGAGCCAAATTTCTTATTTCCTTTAATGCTCTGATCAATACGCTCAGCTAGTTTAACTAGTTGATTGAGTTGAGTAAAAGAGAGTCGTGAGGCTGCACGGCTTAACAGGTTTTGGCGCTTTGCGATAACGCGGTAGGCGCTAAAGACGGATTTAGGTGGGGTGCCTTGTTTGTTACAGTTTGAGAGTTCGTAGATGACACGGAGGTCTCTAGTGAGCGCCCAGAGTATGACTGGGGGCTCAGTCCCTTCTGATTTTAGCCCTTGAAGTATATGTAGTGCATGTTTGGTTTGCCCTTTAATGCACTCATCGGTCAGGTTAAATATATCAAAGCGGGCACTGTCAGCTACGCTCTGGGTAACCTGTTCTGCGGTGACGTTGCCATCGGGGCATAACAGTAGCAGTTTATCTATTTCCTGCTTGGCGGCGAGCAGGTTTCCTTCTACCCGCTCAGTTAGTAGAGATATGGATTCGGCATCGAGTGTTAGTCCAGCTAGTCGACTTCTGGCTTGAATCCAGCCTGGAAGCTGGTTGGCGTCAATTGGCCAGAGAGTGATGGTTGCGCCGACCTGGTCGACGGCAGTAAACCACTTTCTTTTTTGTGTGGCAGCATCCAGTCGACTACTGATGATGAGTAGTACCGTGTCATCGGTTGCTGTTTGGCAGAATTTCTCAATGGCTTTGCTGCCTTTGTCACCTGGTTTGCCATTGTCGACTCTAATCTCAATTAGCTTTCGATCGCCAAACAGCGACAGACTACCGGCTTCTTCCAGGAGTTGATTCCAGTCGAATTGGCGGTCTGCCTGCCAGCTGAGCCGCTCAGTAAACCCTTCTTTGCGGCATTTGCCTCTAATTTCATCGCAGGCTTCCTGAACCAAAAGCGGCTCATCACCATTAACCAGATAAACCGGTAGCAACTGATTTGATAGGTGATTTCTTAGCTGTTCAGTTTTTAGCTTCATTGGCGCTCTTTCAAATTACCAGCGATGATTCTTGCCACTTGCCACTTGCCACTTGTCACTTATTCACTTCAGCTCGAATCTGTTCAATTCGTTGTTTGTTGTAAGGGGAGAGTCGACTGACTATCTTCGAAGCTAGCCGCTTATTCAGTTGATCTTTGACCTCTTCCTCTTCTCTGGATTTACTGATTACGCTGTTTTCATCATAGCGATAGCTCTGGCTGGAAGAAACTGAAGTTTCGTCAATAATCGTCAGCTGGTCGGCATCGACCAAGTTAAAGGTGGCTCTGTTGGTGACTTCATATTCAGCCGCTACGGCGCGGTCAGTGATTGAGACGGCGCGTCTGCTGCTGTTAAGTGCCGTTACGTTGAGCGTATAGTCAGCCACACTGCTGTCCACCAGGTTGACGCCGTTTAGCTTAAGCTGCTTGGTCAGTGTTTGGCATAGTACTTTGGATAGTTCGTTGCTGCAGTTCACACTCATCTGGTGGAGTTCGCTCGGAATGCTTACGCTACCCCGTAATTGAAAGCCGCAGGCTGTCAGCAATAATACTAGTGCAGGTAGTGTCGATCTTGTCAGTAATCTTGGAAGCATTTTTCCTCTCGCGGGTGGGGCGACTTCAGTGTCGCCCCTAACCAGATTCGTGAACGGGGTTTGATTAGCTGGGTCTAGTTGGCAACTATGTTTATTAGTTTGCCTGGGACAACAATGACCTTGCGAACCGTTTTTCCATCAATGAACTTTTGAACGTTGGCATCGGCCATCGCTATAGTTTCAACCGTTTCTTTGTCTGCATCAGCGGCGATGTCGAGTTTTGCTCGAACCTTGCCATTAACCTGTGCGACGATCTGGATCGAATCTCGGGTTAGTGCCGATTCATCAACGGTTGGCCATGGCGCATCAATAACGGTAGTTTCATGCTCCAGTGCTTCCCACAAGGTGTGGCTGATGTGAGGTACGATGGGTGAAAGCAGTAGAGTGGCCGCTTCCAATGCCTCCTGCACAACGGCTCTACCTTGCTCGCTGGTGTCGCTAAACTTACTGACCTGATTCATTAGCTCCATAATAGCGGCGATAACGGTATTAAATGTCAGGCGACGGCTGACGTCATCGCTGACCTTTGATATGGTCTCGTGAGTTTTACGGCGCAGTGCCTTCTGCTCTTCATTCAGCTGTTCAACATTGAGCGCAGCGCTGCTACCAAGTTCAGTATGGCTATGTACAGCCTTCCATAACCGTCTTAGGAAGCGGTGAGCCCCCTCTACGGCACTGTCAGACCACTCCAGTGACTGCTCGGGGGGCGCAGCAAACATCATGAATAGGCGAACGGTATCGGCACCATAACGGTCAATGATGGTTTGTGGATCAATACCATTGTTTTTGGATTTTGACATTTTGCTCATGCCAGCATGGAAAACCTCTTCACCATCCTGAACAAGTTTGAAGCGGACAGTATT
>JBFKTM010000448.1:0-3554 GCA_041636295.1 Oleiphilaceae bacterium | reverse complement strand
GCTCCTTTCAGGGGCCTTTATTTTTTACAGCAGATCGGCTATTTAACGGTTACGACTGATCCGAGCATTAAAGGTAAACAGTGATGAGTTCCTCCCTGAGTCAATTAGAACATGATACGATTGCCGCATTGGCGACAGCACCGGGCCGCGCGGGGGTCGGCATTGTCAGGGTATCCGGACCTAAAGCTGCGTTAATTGCAGAGCGCATTTTGGGGCTGCAACCAAAACCTCGTTTCGCTCACTATGGTCCATTCCTTAATACCTCCGGTGAACAGATTGACCAGGGCATTGCCCTGTTTTTCCCCAATCCAAACTCTTTTACCGGCGAAGATGTGCTGGAACTGCAAGGTCACGGTGGCCCCGTCATCATGGACCTGTTGCTACAGGCAACGCTGGCATTAGGGGCTCGAATTGCACGCCCTGGGGAGTTTTCGGAACGGGCTTTCCTGAATGACAAGCTGGATCTGGTACAGGCCGAGGCTATTGCCGATCTGATTGATAGTGCATCGGAGCAAGCGGCAAAGTGTGCGCTTCGGTCACTGCAAGGGGAGTTCTCAAAAGAGATCGAGAAATTGGTCGAGCAGTTGATCTCTTTGCGAATCTATGTCGAAGCGGCCATTGATTTTCCGGAAGAGGAGATCGACTTTCTGGGGGATGGAAAAGTTGCCAATGATCTGCAAGGGATAATTGATCAACTGTACTCGGTTCGTGCCCGGGCCAATCAAGGCACACTGATTCGTGAAGGGATGAATGTGGTAATCGCCGGTCGGCCCAACGCGGGTAAATCGAGCTTGCTGAATGCGTTGGCAGGACGCGAAGCGGCCATCGTGACATCAATCGAAGGCACCACTCGAGATGTGCTAAAAGAGCATATCCATATTGATGGTATGCCGTTGCACATTATTGATACCGCGGGTCTGCGTGAAAGTGATGATGAGGTTGAGCGCATCGGTATCGACCGTGCGTGGCAAGAAATCAAGCAGGCTGACCGGATTCTATTAATGGTAGATGGCACTACTACGGAGTCCACAGACCCGGAAGTGATCTGGCCAGACTTTGTTCATCAGTTACCGAACCTGAAACAGATTACCGTTGTGAGAAACAAAATCGACCAGACCCACGAGCAGCCTTTGTTAACTGGAGACACACAGTATCCAACCATCAATCTGTCAGCCAAAGCGCATTTAGGTATCGAGTTACTCAAGGAGCATCTTAAGCAGTGTATGGGGTATAACTCAACCATGGAGGGTGGGTTTACTGCTCGACGACGTCACCTTGATGCACTGGATAAAGCTGAAAAGGCATTGGCAATGGGTCAACAACAGCTGCAATCGCTGGGCGCCGGTGAATTGCTCGCCGAAGATCTACGTGCCGCGCAAGATGCTTTGGGTGAAATTACCGGACAGGTCACACCGGATGATTTGTTGGGGCGTATCTTTTCCAGCTTTTGTATTGGCAAGTAATGTATTGGCCAGTTGTAACTATCTTATAGTTGATAGCTGGCCACAATCCGTTTAATCGTTCCATCGGTACGCATCTCCGCCAATGCTTGATTTATCGGTGCCAGCAGGTCCGGTCTGGAGTGGTGAACTCTTATTCTCAGTTCAGAACGGTTAATGACAGGGCCAACAGTAATATGTTGAACGACATTTTGCACGTCCCGGTTTATTTTTGCCATGTAATTGAATTCGTTCCTGTCAATAATGCCGGCATCAAACCGCCCCATGGCTACACGCAGTATTTGAGAGATGTTATCGGTACTATCGCTGCGAATAAAGTATTCACTGCCGACATAGCCATAACCCAGCACTGTTGCTATTCGTTTATCCTTAAGATCACTTAACTCCTTAAAGGGAAAGGATTTACCCTGAGGAAAGATCAAAATTTCATCAACCTGTAACACGGTATCCGACCACAGCGATACCGCAGCCTGCTCAGGATCAGCACGCCAATTTTTATTCAGGCAGCAGTCGATGATAATAAAACCAGACTTGAACGCTGCTTGCACCCGTTTTACGGGTAACGGCTTAATGGGTGTAAGTTGAGTGTTGATGCGTTTGTCTAGTTCAATAATAACGTCATGAAGAATTCCACTGACGCGAGGTGGATTAACAATCCAGTAGGGCTCCCAGCTGACATCGGTAATTGAATAATTTACCGTATCCTTTGCCACGGCATCTGAGGCAAATATCATAAGCAGACAAAGTATGGTAGTGAATCGTCTAATGATGGCCATAAGCAGTTAACGACTTTAGGACGGGATTCACGTCTAAGTATAGCGGGTCATTACTGAATTGTTCATCTCCACTAATAACAACTCTGTACTTTACCGAGCGATCGGCTCTTCTATACTCATTAACAGCAAAAAAAGAACGGTTTTAACTGCGCTGTATGTTGTCTTTTAGGAGTTTAGCAAAATGTCACTAGAGTCCTTGTTTAGCGAAACCCATAACCTACCAAATATTCCAAAAGTGGTTCAGGAGCTGATTGAGAATTTCAATAATCCTGATGTTAATGCCGATGATATTTCTAAAAAAGTTCAGATGGATCAGGTGATCTCTGCCAAGGTGATGCGGCTGGCTAACTCGGCCAGATATGGAGCGGGGCGAAAAATAGCATCGATCGATTCTGCGGTAGTGATGCTGGGCTTTGATAGTCTCAAAACATTGGTAGTTGCCTCAGGCGTTACCGGTGCTTTTAAGGATATTCCCGGGTTTGACAAAAAACAGTTCTGGCGTGACTGCTTCATGATTGCCAGTATCAGCAAGCTGGTCGCCAAACATAGTAGTGTCGACCCTGAAACCGCATTTACCTGCGGCATGATGCACAATATTGGTGAGTTACTGATCCATATTGTTCATCAGGAAACTGCGGTAAAAATCGATAATCTGGTCGCATCGGGTGCAAAGCGTACCGAACTTCAGCAAAACCAGTTCGGATACGACTACACAGAAGTCGGGGAAGAGCTGGCCAAACGTTGGAACTTTCCGGAAGAGATACAGATAGCGATTCGTCAGCAAGCTGACCCCAATGGCTTTGAGACGTTTTCAGCCCTCTCATCAATCGTGCATATTGCAAGTTATCTGAACGAGGCCTTTAAGGCTGAGCAAGAAAAAGAGCAGATACTGGGGGATTTTCCCGGCGATGTAGCCAAACCACTAGCCATCAATCTGGTGTCATTTTTTGAGGAGTTGGTTGAGCTGACTGAAGCAGAAGATGATATTGATGAACTGCTAAAATAGTCTATTGCCTAACTAGCTCGCATCCAGAAACACCAAACATTTGAAATAGGTTTTGTTGTAGGTCGGGTTTTAACCCGACCTACGTTAAAAAAATCCATTTCTGGATATAAACTAACCAGTGATCCACCCTCCGAAGAGAGGGTGGATCGGTTTACTCAGCTAACTCCCTTTTCCATAACCTGTTCATACATACCGGTTATCTTATTCAATTTCTTAAGCAACGACTCTGTCGTTACCTGAATAATAAACGGTACATAGCGACCATTTTCCATCTGTTCAAATCCAGATCGAGAAAACTCCCACTGAGAAATC
>JBFKTM010000447.1:0-3559 GCA_041636295.1 Oleiphilaceae bacterium | reverse complement strand
ATATTTAGCCGCCCAGGTATAATGTCCAGCTTTCTCTAACTGTTTGCCTGCTCGATGCCACCCTTTCCACAGGGCCCAGCGAATACCTTTGTGCCACTCTTCTTTTGAGTTTAATAGAGGGCTAAGGTTTTTATCTAGAAGTCGCGCATAGCGAACTCGTGAGTTTTGATGGGGCTTGTTAGAAAGCTGGTTCACATTCAGAGACTTTTTGTAGCATCGATATAAGATAGGCTCTCCAGCGACACGCCCCCATAGGCCATGACAGGAAACACAAAGAACAAAGAGTCGGTCTTCACCGTATTTCATCTTATTATCGAAGCCATTGACCTTAAGAGCGATATCTGTGCGAACAATTGAGGCCGAGATATGCGGAGGAGCCGCCATAATACTTAAAGGTCCGTGACGTCCATAGCCATTCTGGTGAGAGAGAAGGTGACTGGAAATCAGGGTGTTGTCGAGTTCAAAAAAACTCTCATTGGCTTCAGCGGAACATGCAATATATTGATTATTTTTCTGCGTCTCAGTGTAGAGTCGGTTTAAGAGGTCATGTGGCCATACATCATCAGAATCTAAAAATGCAGTCCATTGACAGTCTTTAACCAGCTGTAGCCCCGTATTTCTTGCCGCACTCACGCCCTGGTTTTTTTGATAATAATATTGAAACTCAAAATTTATTGGCGTTTCTTCTAACCAGCTATTAATAACCTGCTTTGTGTTGTCGGTTGAACCATCGTCAACAACCACAACTTTTGTAGGCAATAGCGTTTGTGCACAGATAGCGTTAAGTGTTTCAAGTATTAGCTTCTCCCGATTGTAGGCAGGAACAACCACTCCAATGGGGGCACTTGAAACTTCTGAACTGACGATCATCGCGCTTTGCTAAACCCTTTAAACAACTCAGCTAGAGTGAAAGAAATTGACTGGTTTGAGAAATGTTTACTATACATTTTAACGGCATCCTCAGAAAGCACGGTCGCATTTTTTTTCAACATGCATCCAATCGCTTCGGCTATTTCTGAAGGGGCTCCAGCGGAAACAAAGTCTATGCCTTCTCGCGTGCTTAGCTCGGCCGGATAAGCATCTCCCCGCATTGTTATTACCGGTTTGCCACAGGCCAGGGCCTGATAAACTTTGTTGGGGATAACTCTAAACGACTTCTCTCCGGTTCCAAACACCCCCAGGCAGATATCGGCTTGACGAATCCGGTCGGGAAGGTCGTGAAATGGAATCCAATCTTCAAACTGGACGTTGACTTTGGGGTTATTGATTTGTTGGCAGATCTGCTCGCATTGTGGCCGTTCGGGGCCATCACCAAGAAAGGTAAGCTTAATCGAGGGGCCTTCATAGAACTTTATGGAATCTGCAATATAGCTTGGGCCTTGTAAGCCGATAAATGTGCCAAAAAACAGTACTTCCGGCTCTGGATTTATAGGGGCTGCTTTAGGGTAGAATAATGCCTCCTCGGCAGAGACCGGAATGACCGCTACCTTGTCTGGCGAGCACCCAAGCTGGTCAATAAAATACTGTTTATGGCAAGCCGTATCAGCAATGACGACATCGGCTTTGGCAAACAGCTTCTGTTCCCACTTTAATAGTCGTTTGGCCCGTCCGGAATCGGCTGTAAATTTTTTCTTCTCGTTGACCTGTTTGTCATACGCACTGATGAGTGGGTCAAAGACTAAGGGAATATTTCTTTTTCTAGCCCAGCGGGTGGCCGCGGAGAGGTCTCGCTGTCTGAAGCAGGGTACCCATACCAAGTCAATATTATTAAAAGCATTCAACTTGGCTTCTAGATTGGCCAGTTTTGAAATACGTGGCTGAAATTCAATGACTTCATGGCCTAGGTCTTTAAGGCACTTGATGATAGTTCTATTTCTGGGGTAATTGGGGCCATAGTTCCCATGTCGTCCCCACCAGAGAATACGTTTTTGAGTATTTGAAGTCATAATAAAGCGTTCTAGTTATTGGGCGTGATCTAGTTCTGGGATAATAGCATCTGCTATCTGTGTTTGTACGTCTGGATAACGCTCACAGAAGCGCTCTCTGTCGAATTTTTGTTGGTGCATCTGTGCGATGGGGCTTCTGATAATAAATCGCTTCTGTTGGTATTTGTCCAGAGCCTTGGAATCGTTATCGTCCGGTTGCATGCTTTGAGGCTGTAAGGTTACCGCTGGTTTATGGGCATAAATGGCTTCTGATACCATCGTCAGGCTGTCTTCGGTGCAGAAGATTACACGGCTTTCATCAAGAAAACGTTTAACTACCTTTTGAGGGTTTGATGAAAACCAGATGGCTTCGGAGAGGTATTCATCTTTTAATCGTGTCTGCAGCTGTTGTTCCGCTAATTCTCCGGTGCGCCGAGAGGTAGTGATCTTCCAGGTAATATTGTCGCGTTTGGCGATGGTTGCCATCGCCTCAGCCAGCTGAGACCAATCATTTTGCGTGTACTTGTAACCGGCACCGTCGCCACCAATAAGTAGTGCGTAGTATGGTTGTGTATTTTTTATGGTAGAGGCTGATGGCGACGGGATATTAGCGGGAGGAAGATCAAGCACGATGTTGTTGCCAATACCGCTCAACGGCGTAACGGTAAACACTTTGTTCAGATTGCTTCCACGGTATCCTTTGAGGGTGCCGCTAAACACATTGGGGCAATGATATATGGTGCCGAGTGCAATATTAGCGAAAAGTGTATTACCTCCCGCAGAAATGATAAGCGAGGGGTGTTGTGTTGGCAGCAGGCCGTGTTTATAAAAAAATGAGAATAGTCTTAGGCTGAAGAGTTGGGGAAAAAGGTTGGCAATTAAACGCATTATTGAGCGTAAGAACTTGTATTTTAACTTGATGTGAATGATATGAGGCTCATGTTTGAACGCTTGCTGGAGCGCCTGGCTAATACCAATGCTCTGGTTGTAGTGCCCGGCGAGCCCATCTGAAAGTATCCATACTGTCTTATCTGTCATTTTTTCCAGCCTCGCTTACCTGTTCTCATTCGCAGCTTAAACGCCAGGAAGTTATCCTTACCGCTTATTTTGACTCTTCGAAGCCTGAATAAATTTTCCTGCAGTTGGGTCTCTATGCCCCCTTCGGCTTGTACGGCGTTGCTGTAACCAAGTTCAGCGGCCAGTTGTGGGTCTTCTTCTGTATAGATGCCAAAGGGGTAGGCAAAGCTATTGATGGGCGTGTTAAAGGTCTTCTCAAGCAGCTGTTTAGACTGGCCCATCTCTTCAATTTTGGCCTGTTTGTCTGTAACTGCAAGATTGACATGATTGGTGGTATGACCACCAATTTCAAATACACCCGATGTTACCATCTCATGAACCTGCTCATCCGACAGTTTGGGTTCGCCCACCAGTTCACCGCTATTATGGTGTGCTTTTTTCTTGGTAGACCAATCATTATTGTGGCGATTAATGACTAGAGAGAGCGTCCCTTTCGCGCCATATTTTTTCATCAGCGGGAAAGCGTGGGTGTAGTTATCTTCAAAGCCGTCATCAAAAGTAAGGGCAACCGTTTTTTCACGAGGGGTGGTGCTATTGTTGATTAGCTCGTTAACGGT
>JBFKTM010000446.1:0-3562 GCA_041636295.1 Oleiphilaceae bacterium | reverse complement strand
CGCGAGGGCAGCGGAGAAACTAAGAATTCGTCGAACCACGTTGGTTGAAAAAGTTAGAAAGTATGGTTTAAACAACAAAGAGGATGAGTAGTTACGCCCTTTAATTGTTAAACCGCATACCCCCTTTACCAGTAAGGGGGGGAAACCTATCGACGGGGACTTCAATGATGCTCTCCCCCCCCCTTCAGTCTCACTTGTCATTATTCGTTTATATCTCTCTCTTCTTTTGCTTCTTTCGACTTGAACAATTTGTCATGAATTCGTTTGGCTGTCTGAAACTGACGTCGGAATATTGACGGCGATTGTCAGTGTATTACGATAACCTATTGTATAATAAACTAAAAAATAATATGGCATGACGTGTGCATTAAATAAATTCATTAAAGTTGGTGACGTGTTTTTCTCTAATCCAATAACAATAAGTGAGTTTCTTCAGTGGTTATGTGTACCACATGACATACGAAAGGGGAGCAAAATGAATTATCAGGAACCCATTATGTTAGCCAATTTAGCTGGAATTCCAAAAGTGAATCTAGCCGGTACATTTGGCAACACTCATAAAGACGGGGATAAAGAGAGTTCAATCGAGGAGGCTGGCTCGATGTTTTCTGATACTGGTGAGAATGCACCTGTTGAACAGGCTTTGGAGCTGTTTAATCGTATGTCTGTTCAGCTGACAGATTCCTATAGAACACTTGAAAAACGAGTTAGCCAACTTAATGGCGAATTAACGACTGAAGTTGAACAACGAAGGCTGGAGTTGGAAGAGAAAGAGCGAATCGCTGACCGACTTTCAACATTGTTGGATGTACTTCCTGCGGGCGTTGTGGTGTTGGATGGTCACGGTATTGTCAGTGAGTGTAACCCTGCGGCGACTGATTTGTTGGGCGAGCCCCTGCAAGGGGAGAGCTGGGTTAATATTATTGCGCGCTGTTTCGCGCCTCGTCATGATGATGGACACGAAGTATCACTGAAAGATGGTCGCCGTGTGCGTATTGAAACGCGCTCTATGTCAGAGGGGCCTGGTCAGTTGGTTTTGTTGACAGACCTGACCGAGACTAGGGAGTTGCAGGCACAGGTAAGCCGTGCTCAACGCCTGTCATCGCTTGGTCGAATGGTCGCATCCCTGGCGCATCAAATTAGAACACCACTTTCGACTGCGATGCTGTATGCCGGTCACCTTAACCAGCCAGAAATTAGCGACTCGATGAGGCAGAAGTGTGCTGAAAAAATCATGTCCCGTCTGACCCATTTGGAGCATCAGATTAGAGATATGCTGATTTTCGCTAAAGGGGAGACGCGACTGGCTGAAAGCGTCTCTGCATCCGAACTGTTCGAACAACTGAAATTGGCCGCAGATACTCCTATTAGTAATGCTGAAGCAGACGTTACCTGGGTGGATGATTCAGAGAGTGTATCTTTGTTATGTAACCGGGATACGCTGGTTGGAGCTTGTCTCAATCTGATTAACAATAGCCTTGAAGCAAAACCCGATGGGGCTGTTTTAACGGTGAAAATTGTTTCTCCTGGAAAGGGGTTCGTTAATATTGAGGTGTCTGATAATGGACCAGGGTTTACCTCTGAGCAAAAAAATAAAATGTTAGATGCTTTTTATACCACTAAATCTCATGGGACCGGACTCGGCTTGCCTGTAGTGCAGGCGGTTGTGAAAGCCCATCATGGAAAATTCTATATCACGTCGGGTGCAGCGGGGGCTAAGGCTGTCATTACCTTGCCGGTTCATGAACAGCAAGGTAAGGCGTAGTCGATAGCGGAGAAACGATATGACTAAGACAACAATTCTGATAGTTGAAGATGACCGAGAGCTTAGAGAGGCGTTAAGCACTACGCTGGAACTGGCCGGGTTTGAATTTATTGCTGCCGATAGTGCAGAAGCCGCTATTCCAATACTCGAAAATCAGGTAATCGATCTGGTGGTCAGCGATGTCAATATGCCTGGAATGAATGGGCATGAGTTGCTCGATTTTATTCACCGTCAATATCCTGGCATACCCGCTATGTTAATTACCGCTTATGGCCAGATTAGCGATGCCGTGTCTGCGATGCAGTCGGGTGCAGTTGACTATATCGTTAAGCCATTTGAGCCGGCGGTATTAATAGACTCCGTTAAGCGAGTACTGGGTGATGTCAGTCATTCAAAAGAAGACCAGCCAGTCGCCGAAGACCCGTTTAGCCGTCAGCTTTTTCAGCTGGCACGGAAAGTGGCTGTTGCAGACTCCACGGTAATGATTGCAGGCGAAAGTGGTACCGGTAAAGAGGTGTTGGCTCGTTATATTCATGGGTGTTCACCACGGAAAAATAAACCGTTTATTGCGATCAACTGTGCCGCTATTCCGGAAAATATGCTGGAAGCAATTCTGTTTGGCCATGAAAAAGGCGCCTACACGGGGGCCTACAATAGTGCTCCAGGCAAGTTTGAACAGGCCAATGGTGGAACCATTCTGCTCGATGAAATTTCGGAGATGGATCTTGGGTTGCAGGCCAAGTTATTGAGAGTCTTGCAAGAGCGTGAAGTGGAGCGTGTTGGCGGGCGAAAAACTATTGCGCTGGATGTTAGGGTGTTGGCAACCACTAACAGAGACTTAAGAGAGTATGTGAGCGAAGGGAAGTTCAGAGAAGATCTTTACTATCGGTTAAGTGTTTTTCCAATGCAGTGGCGCCCACTTAGGGATAGACCTCTGGATATTGTGCCGCTTGCAGAAAGGTTATTGCGTGACCATGTTGCGAAAATGAAGCTAACCCCAGTCGGGTTGGATAGTTCTGCCAAGATGGCGCTACAAGCCTACCATTGGCCTGGTAATGTTCGAGAGCTTGATAATGCCATTCAGCGGGCACTGATTTTACAGCAAGGCAATATCATTAGCGCTGCGGATTTGTGTCTTGATATGGATAGTTGTCAAGGGCTTGTCGGTCAGCCCGTTGGCGCTGAGGTTTCCGGGCTCGCTATAGCGCCAACCTTTAGAGGAGATCCTGAAGGGGTAGATGACGATAGTTTTATGGGTGACTCCTTCGAAAGTGAGGGTGCCAGTGTGCTGGGGCAGGATCTTAGGCAGCGAGAGTTTCAGATCATCATCGATATGCTTCGTAAAGAGAAAGGGCGAAAGAAACAAACCGCCGAAAAGTTGGGAATTAGTCCTCGAACACTGCGTTATAAGTTGGCGCGAATGAGAGAGTGCGGTATTGATCTTGATGCAGAACTTTCAGCGGCATGATTGTCTGCAGCGCGACTGATCTCAGTGGTACCCGGTTGAAAACCGATTAGTAAACAGCATGTTCAAAATTTCGTCATTTCTTTCAGTCTAGGGGCCTGGTGCCCCGTTTTTTTATTTCTTCCTGCCTAAACAAAATCAATTGGCCTGCTTTGTGCATTAACTCCTATAAGATTATTTTTATTTAATAATCCCGACAGAAAATTGGCACTAATCGAGTGTCTAGTCATGCTTGAGAATATCGAGTATTGAGAGAAGACGGGATTTTGACGGGAGGAGGTGAGCATGTCTGGTATTGGG
The DNA here is from genome assembly GCA_041636295.1 of Oleiphilaceae bacterium. Taxonomy (GTDB): domain Bacteria; phylum Pseudomonadota; class Gammaproteobacteria; order Pseudomonadales; family Oleiphilaceae; genus Alkalimarinus. Next base: position 32 of record JBFKTM010000446.1, on the reverse strand, counting down.
CAAATTGCAGACAGAGCTGATATCAATCGAGT
>JBFKTM010000445.1:0-3562 GCA_041636295.1 Oleiphilaceae bacterium | reverse complement strand
GAACGAGTTGGAAAATCTGCTGTTAGCCAAAAATTCTACCGAATCGAACGAAACCAAACCTGCTAAGCGCGTGAGAAAACGTAAATCGAAGGAACCGGTAGCAGAATAGTCCTCCCTAAAGAAGAGTGGTTAAATCAACCACTCTTCTGTCTTTATTTATCGGCTGAACAAATTTCATGTAAGTAGGTCTTTGCTTTAACACAACTCTTTTTCTCAACTGGATATGAGCGTATCAAAAGGGATTAGAGTGACCTGTTAAGGATTATATATTCGTAAAAACTTGGTGAACTCATGAGAGGAAGCTCACGCTTGAACGCGATACAGGAAAAGGGCCTACGTTGACGATTGATACTCTCCTCGCCGTCGTTTTGATCAATCGCTACATCCGTAGAGCCTGATAAAAACAGTTACAAAGAGCCCTACAGAAAACAACAGATCTGCCTATTGTTAAATACTATAGTTTGATCAACGTTCCCTTAGTCTACCGCCTTAACTGATAATCTATTCGTTATGATAAAAATATTTCGAGCAATAAGTCTTATAGAAGGCCTTTCACTACTGTTGTTGTTATTTGTGGCAATGCCAGCAAAATATGTGTTTGGCTATTATGAGTTGGTACCTGTTTTTGGCATCATCCATGGAGTCTTGTGGTTGACCTATTTCTTCATGTCATTAACCGTTAGTCATCAAAAACAATGGTCTGTAGTTTTTTGGGTGGCAACGCTTTTTGCATCAGTTATTCCTTTTGCCTGTTTCATTTTGGATCGCAAGCTACAAGGCGAAGTAAGAAACGATACTGCTACCGCATAAGAATAGGCCGAAGAAGGGGAGGTTAACGCGCTCTCAATTCTAATTAACGGTGAAAAAACCAATGTCTGTTAACAGTGGTTTTTTCACTTGTTTTCGACGCCTATTTATCTTCTTGGATAGTCTGTTTGCCACGACGCAATAAATAATAAAAGACCGGCGTAAGTATTAACCCAAAAAATGTTACGCCAATCATGCCTGAAAATACCGCAATTCCCATGGCTTGCCTCATTTCCGACCCGGCTCCGGTTGACAGAACCATTGGTAACACCCCCATGATAAATGCAAATGAGGTCATCAAAATTGGACGTAAACGTAGTCTGCCTGCCTCTTTAATCGCATTGATCAGAGAAACACCTTTGTCTTCGAGCTCCTTCGCAAACTCGACGATTAAAATGGCATTTTTGGTTGCCAAGGCGACCAGTACGATAAACCCGATTTGGGTAAAGATATTGTTATCGCCGCCAAACAAAATAACGCCTGTCATCGCCGATAACAATGTCATAGGTACAATCAGGATGATCGCAAGCGGCAGTCTCAAACTCTCATATTGTGCCGCCAGCACCAAGAACACTAGCAAAACGACGAGTGGAAAAACAAAAAGAGAAGCGTTGCCTGCCAGAATTTGTTGATAGGTCAAATCAGTCCACTCGTAGGACATGCCGATAGGCAGCGTCTCTTCCAAGATTCGTTCGATTGCTGCCCTTGCCTGACCTGAGCTGTATCCTGGTGCTGATGAACCATTTAAATCTGCCGTCGCGAAACCATTATAGTGCATGACGCGATCTGGCCCAGCACTATGGCTCACGTCGATAAAGGAGCCCAGTGGTATCATCTCTCCATTCGCATTACGGACTTTAAGCTGGTTGATCTGGTCTGGCTCTTGTCTAAATACGTCTTCCGCCTGCAAATTCACCTGATAGGTACGGCCAAATTGGTTGAAGTCATTGACGTAAATAGAGCCCAAATACCCCTGCAGGGTTTGGAAGGCGTCATCTACGCGTACCCCCTGACTTTTTGCTTTTGACCGGTCCATGTCCACGTTCAGTTGTGGGACATTAATTTGGAAACTTGAAAAACTGCCCCCTAGTTCAGGTGCAGACTTGGCATTCTGAATAACCTGCTGAGTGACTTTGTATAGCTCTTCATAACCGAGGTCTCCCCGGTCTTCAATTTGAAGCCTAAACCCCCCAATATTACCCAACCCCCTTACTGGTGGTGGTGAAAATATGGCTATAAAGGAATCTTGTATTGAGGCGTACTCACTACTCAATTGCCCGGCTATACTGTTGGCAGACAGGTTTGGCGTAGCCCGTTCTGAAAATGGCTTTAACGTCACAAACACAATTCCACTATTGGGGCTGTTCGTAAAACCGTTGATACTCAACCCGGGGAAAGCAATGGCAGATTCAACTCCTGGGTGTTCGAGAGCGATTCTGGACATCTCTCGAATAACTTGCTCTGTTCTATCTAATGATGCCGCATCAGGGAGTTTGGTAAATGATATTAAATACATTTTGTCCTGACGTGGTACGTAGTCTGTCGGTGTGGATGTAAACTGGTAATAGGTTAACCCCATTAGCCCTGCATAAATCATCATCACGACACTGCTTAGACGAATCAATTTATTGATTCCCACTGTGTAACCTTTTGCACCACGGTCAAACAATCGGTTAAACGGTTTGAACAACCATTTTCCAAATAGCCAATCAATCAACCGCGTTGTTTTGTCTTTTGGGGCTTGCTCACCTTTTAATAGAAGCGCTGAAAGGGCAGGGCTCAGTGTTAATGAGTTAATGGCAGAAATAAATGTCGAAATCGTGATGGTTAGAGCAAATTGTTTATAAAATTGACCTGTAAGCCCTGACATAAAGGCCGTTGGTATAAAAACGGCTGCCAATACTAATGTAGTGGCAATGATTGGACCTGTTACTTCGCTCATTGCTCGCTTGGTGGCATCAACCGGTGATAAACCTTCACTAATGTTTCTTTCCACGTTCTCGACAACCACGATAGCGTCATCAACCACAATACCACTGGCCAATACCATGCCAAATAGCGAGAGCGTATTCAGTGAAAAGCCTAGCAAGTGCATTATGGAAAACGTGCCCACCAGTGATATTGGAACCGCTACCAGAGGAATAATCGACGCACGCCAGTTCTGTAGAAACAACACCACCACTAAAACGACGAGTAACAGTGCTTCAAACAGGGTATTTACAACGGCTTTTATTGAGCTCCGTACAAATATGGTTGGGTCATAAACAATTGAATAGTCCATACCTTCTGGAAAACTGTTTTTCAACGCTGCCATGGTTTTGCGAACGTCATCCGAAATCTGTATTGCATTAGATCCTGGTGCTTGAAAAATAGGGAGCGCCACAGCGGGATTATTGTTGAGCAAAGAACGTAAGGCGTAGGAGCTGGCACCAAGCTCAATTTTTGCTACCTCTTTTAGGCGAGATATTTCACCATTTTCACCGACTTTAATGATAATGTCAGAAAATTCATCAACAGATGCTAAGCGCCCTTTAACGTTAATGAGCAGCTGAAAAGCACTACTTCCCGAGGGTTGAGTGCCTAAAGAGCCGGCTGCGGCTTGCTGATTCTGTTCGCGAATGGCTTTGACAATATCGCCAGGATTCAGGTCTAAAGCCGCTACTTTTTCCGGGTCCAGCCAGACTCTCATGCTGAATTCACCGGCTCCATAATGGCCAACATTTCCAACCCCTTCTATACGCGCCAATTCATCTTT
>JBFKTM010000444.1:0-3565 GCA_041636295.1 Oleiphilaceae bacterium | reverse complement strand
GAGAAGCTGCGGCTGCTCCAATGGCGTCAATGGCTACTTTAATAGTGCCGTCAGTACCGTTTTTGAATCCAACGGGGCAGGAGAGACCCGAGGCCAGTTCTCTATGAACCTGAGACTCGGTGGTGCGTGCGCCTATGGCTCCCCAACTCAGCAGGTCTGCCATGTATTGTGGCGTGATCATATCCAGATATTCTGTAGCAGTAGGCAGCCCCATATCGTTTAGCTCTAACAATAGCTTGCGGCCCAGACGCAAACCGTCGTTAATCTTAAAACTGTTATCCAGGTAGGGGTCGTTTATCAGCCCTTTCCAGCCAACGGTGGTACGTGGCTTTTCAAAATAGACTCGCATAACAATATCGAGGCTGTCTTTATATTTTTCTCTTAACTTGACCAGACGATTACCATATTCAATAGCGGCTTTCGGGTCATGGATCGAACAAGGGCCAATGATAACCAGAAGGCGCTTATCTTCGTCATTTAATATACGGTGGATGGCTTCTCGCCCCTGAAATACCGTTTTTGCCGCTTTTTCGGTAGCTGGAAAGCGTTCTAACAGGGCAATGGGCGGGAGCAGCTCTTTAATTTCTTTAATTCGTATATCATCGGTTTGGTAATGCATAGCGTGTTCTCAAAATTTTTGCTTCCCCTCAATCTTTGGTTACGGGGAGTCATTATCGGTTAACAGAAGATTTGGACAAAAGTATACCAGCAACAATGGCGCAACAGGCAGCTAATTGACCCGCTGTCAGCCTTTCATCCAACACAATAAAGGCAATGATGACTGTGAATACCGGAATGAAGTTAATATAAGCGGTTGCCTGGGAGGCGGGCAACTTGCTAACCGCATAATTGTAGAGGCCGTAGGCGCCAATAGAAACAAATACGCCCAAATAGATAATGGCCATAACGCTGGTGTTGGAGTAACTCTCGGGTAGCGGTAACCACATTGCCGCCGGTAAAAAAAACAGGGCACCAATCATCGACTGAAAAGCCGTTAAAAACAGTGCCGAGTAGCGTAACGTTAAGTGTTTCAGTAGCAGTGTATAACCGCAGGCGCAGACCATGGCCAAAAATTCAAAGAAATTACCGAGGATAGGGTTTGGGGCCTGTTCGGTCGTGTTGCTGAGTAAACTCAGTGCGATAGCGCCAATGATGGCAATTGAAAACCCCATTAATGTCTTTTTAGTTAGTTGCTCTCCCAACGTCAAATAGGCCCCCGCTGCGACCATCAGAGGTAATAGCGCAGTGATGACACCCGCCTGTGCCGCACTGGTGTTTTTCAGGGCGACTGACTCAAACACGAAATAGAGGCAGGGTTCAAATAGCGTCATGCCAGCCAGGTATTTCCAGTCGCCTTTCTGGTAGCGCAATTTACCTATCTGGCGAAACACAATCAAAAAACAGAGGGTGGCAACCAGCATGCGGAAAAAAAGTACATGGGCAGGGTGAAACTCAACAAAGGCAATCTTTAATGCGATGAAGGAGCTTCCCCATAAAAACATTGCCAAAACAAGGGCAATATAGGGGTTGAATAAGGTTTTAATTGGAGTGACCTCAGACCGCTAAATCGTTAATACAATGTCCAGATAATAAATGTGATTTAATAGGAATGGTAGAAAATGAATAGGTTTGAATGTCATCTCAAAAAGGGGGCGGCAGGCACTCTAATTGACCGGACTGTTCTTCTTCCTTTTATGGGGCTGAAGGAGTGGGTAAAACGATCCAGCGAGCCGAATCATTTTACCTGGTATTATATGGCGGTAGTGACTAAAAAGAGTCAACTAACCTTTAAGCTACGGAGCTTGTAGGCTATTTAAAATGGTTGACCACTATGCTGTCGTGAGCGCCATCATGCTGCATCCAGATCGCCCAGGCATTACCGCTACTATCAATGGCAATTTGGGGATGTTCTGCATTACCTGTATCGCTCTCAATCTTCACCGCTGTACTCCATCGATCATTGACCATACTATACCGATTAGCCCAAATACTTTGCTCTAAGCCTTCGTTCTGGCGCCAGATTGCCAAAGCGTTACCACTGCTGTCAAAGGCGATTTGGGAATAGTATGCATAATCGGCATCAACCTCCATCTTCGTTGCCACTCCCCAGCTTTCATTGGCTATGGTATAGCGATTGGTTGAAATACTATACTGTACTCCGTCCCATTGCCGCCATATCGCCAGCGCATTGCCATTCTTGTCGACTGCGATACGAGGAAGGTTAGCATCACCAGCATTACTTTCAATTAACTCGGCTGTGCCCCAATTCCCGTTAGCCACGGTAAAACGGTTGGCCCAGATACTGTATTGGCCATCGTGAGTTTGTACCCAGACCACTAAGGCATTCCCAATGCCGTCGATGGCTATGTGAGGAAAGTGGGCGTAACCCGCTTCAGTCTCAATCATGGCGGCTTCCCCCCAACGGCTATCAGCCATGCTATATCGGTTGGCCCAGATATTACCTAGCGAACCTTCAGATTGATGCCAGACCGCGATGCCGTTACCGTTATTGTCTATGGCAATTTGGGGCGGTGCTGCATTTCCTGGGGTGGTCTGGATCAATTCGGCCGTTCCCCATTGGTTATCGTCGGCGCTATATCGATTGGCCCAAATGTGATTCTGTGCACCCTCTCTTTGCATCCAGACCACTAAGGCGTTGCCATTGCCATCGATTGCAATTTGAGGTTGTTCAGCATTTTCAGCATGAAGCTCAATCAGCTTTGAAGCCTCCCAGCTATTATTGGCTGCACTATAGCGGGCGGCCCTGATACTAAATACCGCATTGTCTGCTTGCTTCCAGACCGCCAGGGCATTACCGTTGCTGTCCATAGCAATTTGTTGATCGTATGCATGGCCTGCATTGATCTCAATGGGGGTTGCTATGCCCCAGCTATTGTTGGCTGCGCTATAACGATTGACTCTGGTTGTGTCAATCGTGCCATTATCTTGATACCAAATCGCCAAGGCGTTGCCACTGCTGTCGACCGCAATCTGGGGAGCGGCTGCATCACCTGCCCCCGACTTAATCGACTGTGCTGTTCCCCAGCTACCATCCTCAGTGTTGAAACTCCATGAGTACTCTTCAGTTAGGGCATTACCCGCTAAGTCTGCTATATCGGTAGTTAATGTTGCGGTATAGCTACTTAAGTTACTTAGTTTTGACGAGGGCTGTAGGTTCGCGATATTTGCTGAGGTATTAAGACTAACGGTAGCAGCCACGGGCTCGTTGTTACTATTTAATGTAAAGCTGGAGCTGTCTACTGAAACGCCGAACAACGCTTCACTGAACGCCACTGTAATCGGCGCGGTACGGGAAACATTTGTTGCACTGTTTGTTGGAGTGATATTAATAACCGTGGGAGCCGTAGTGTCGAGGTTACTGCCACCGGTATTATTACTCGAACTGCCACCACAGGCACTTAGCGTAGCAATAAGAGGAATTATCGTGAAAATTTGACTGGTGGATGGTTTTAAATTTGGCATTTATCTATCCTTGATTGATAGGCAATAGTCCGTGAAATAATATTTTGTAATATGCATAGGACGAAAGAGTATACACGTATTG
>JBFKTM010000443.1:0-3587 GCA_041636295.1 Oleiphilaceae bacterium | reverse complement strand
TTCCGGGAAGATAGGTTGCGACATTTTTCACCCGCCATGCCAGCTCCTCATAACTGTCGGCCTGAACCGTTACATGTCCTAGTTTACGACCTTGACGCTCCTCTTTGCCGTAGAGGTGAAGATGAGCATAGGGAAGTTTCAAAATAGCTTCTTTATCTCCCTTTTCTGCAATGATGTTGATCATGCAGGTTGGCTTGGTTGCCTTGGTGTCACCTAATGGGAGCCCGGCAATCGCACGTAGATGGTTTTCGAACTGGCTGCTGGCAGCGCCTTCAATAGACCAATGTCCTGAATTATGCACTCTTGGAGCCATTTCGTTTGCAAGTAGTCCAAATGGCGTCTCAAACAGTTCAAGCGTTAAAATGCCAACATGGTTGAGTTCATTCAATAGCGCTTTGATATAGCTTTCTGCTTGTTGTTGAATCTCGCTGCTTACTTTGGGTGCAGGGGCAATGGAATATCTTAAAATACCTTCATGATGACTGTTTTCTGCCAAGGGGTAAAAAGCAACTTCCCCGGTTGTGGAACGTGCAGCAATGATCGAGAGCTCCCTGGAAAAGTCGACAAATGACTCGACAATGAGCATATCATGGTTAATTGATTGCCATGCTTCTGCTGCTTCAGATATGTCCCGGATAACCGCTTGACCTTTGCCGTCATAGCCTTCAGTAACGGATTTGGCAACGACTGGACACCCCAGCTCTTCCACGGCGGTAACGAGTTCATCAGCGTTTTTAGCCAACCGGTATTCTGGTGTAGGAATACCTAATTTCGAGAAAAGGGCTTTCTCCTCTGCTCTATGTTGGCATACCCTGATTGACTCGGAAGAGGGATGCAGGGGTTTTTTACTCTCAATCGCTTTGGTCAGTTCAACGGGAAGGTGTTCAAATTCATAGGTGACCACATCAACCTGTTGCAGAAAATTGTCCAACTCTGAGCCAGAGCCACCTTTGTCAACAATCACGTCACCCAAGCCTACACTTGGCGCGCCTGATGTGTCGTAAAAAACAAATGACATCTCTAGCGGATAGCCAGCAATCGCAAGCATTCGGCCAAGTTGCCCTGCTCCTAATACACCCACTTTCATGGCGTGCTCCCCTCAGATTGACCACTTGGGTCTGGATTATCTAATACGGTTTGAGTTTGTTTGGCACGAAACTCTTGTACTGCTTGTTTGATCTCGGGGTATTGTAAACCCAGGATCTGCCCCGCCAACAAACCAGCATTGGTTGCACCGGCTTTACCAATGGCAAGGGTCCCTACGGCAACGCCACCCGGCATCTGCGCGATGGATAATAAAGAGTCTACACCATTTAATGTTCTGGATTGAACGGGGACGCCCAAGACCGGTAGTGATGTTTGTGAAGCCACCATACCTGGTAAGTGAGCCGCGCCGCCAGCTCCGGCAATGATAACTTGAATTCCTCTGGATTCTGCGCTTTTGGCATAATCAAACAATAAATCTGGGGTGCGATGGGCAGAAACAACCTTGGCTTCGTATGCAATGCCCAAATTTTTCAGCATTGTTGCGGCATTTTCCATAGTGGGCCAGTCCGACTTGGAACCCATGATTAGGCCAACGAGTGGTTGCATTTTGTGTCCTCGAGATAATTCAAAGCATATTGAGCCTATTATTCTATGTTTTTCAGAGTAACCAGTATGAGTCTGATTACTTGGCCCCGCAGCTTAGTTGAGCTGTGAGGCGGTCAAACATCCAATCGAATGGTTGAATAATAGCCAGAAAAAGTCGCATATATTAGTGATTCAGCGATTGCCATGCAAACTCAATTTACTTTGTATTGATTGAATCAGATAATGGCAACAAATTATAACAGGCAAATTATAAGGAGTTTAAATGGAGAGTCTTCGGCCCGACAGAGATGAGGTGGATAATTTTCAGCGAAATCGAAAGGCGGGTAAGGGCAGTAAAACAAATACTCCCTCCGCGCCTACTGAATCTCATGCTGTTGCCAGGGAGGCGATGCCAAAGCCTGCATCTAATGTTGCCCTGTGGTTGATTGTTGTATTGATCATTGTTGGGGGGGCTGCGTTAGGGTGGGTATATAACGAGCAAAGGCAGCAGATAGACGCCTTGAATACTGAGCTTAGTGATGCGTTGACTTTTGTGCGGCAAAGCAAGCTGCTAATGGCCCGATTTGAAGGTCAGCTCAGTGAGACGGGGGCTGAATTAGAAGAGACGGATACGGTTGCTCAAGAAAAACTCAAATTTCTAGACTCCGAGGTGCGAAAATTATGGGGGGTTGCTTATGATCGGAACAGAAAGGCAATTGCTGATAATAATGAAGCCTTGAAACAGCAGCGTTCAGATCTGGGAAGTGTTGTCGCTGAAAATAAAAAACAAGCGGAGAAAGTGAGCGGACTCAACAAGGTGGTCGATAAACAAACAGTATCTATCCAGACTCAGCAGGCCGAGCTGTTAGCACTTAAAAGCAGTAATGAGCAATTAACTGGCCACATTAAGCAGGTTGAAGATGATACTAGTGGTGCAATTTCGGCCATTCGTGGCGAGCTTGCCACATTGGAAAAACGAACAGATATTGATAAGCGCGTGCAGCAGACTGAGGTTGCCATTGAAGCAATTGATGCCTCTCGCCTGCAATTGAATGAACGGCTGGTCACACTTGAGCGCCGAATCAATGATATTCAGCTGTCGATTCGCTCACTTAAAGCGACAGCTCCCTCTGTTGTTGCACCTTAGTTTGGAGTGTATAGAGTGACCAGCTACAAGGTACCTGAAAGTTTGCTTGCTGCGCTCATTGAGGAGCAGCAACACTATAAATATAGAGAAGAGACGCTAGCTGAGTGGTATCTAAAAACCAGGGCTGACGGAAAAACGAGGGTATCTGAGGAGTTGCTGGCGTTATTTGGAGGTTTTTTTGCCAATAGTGTCGGGCAGGCATTTGCTAATGGCTACGAGGTCGCGATACAGCGTTTACTTCAAGAGGACACGTCTGAGCATGTAGCTGCCTTTTGTGTTACTGAAAACAAAAGTGCTCACCCTGGCGCCATGTCGACCTGTTTGTCAGAGCAAAAGGATGGGAGTTATCGCCTCTCAGGGAAAAAAGATTTTGTTACGTTGGCGCTTGATGCAAAGTACCTATTTGTTGCCGCAGTAGTAGGAAAAAAACACGACGGTCGTAGTGATTTAAAACTGGTGAGAGTGGCTGTATCGGCCCCCGGAGTGGATGTTTGTTCATTGCCTGAACTTCCTTTTGTGCCCGATGTTTCACATGGTGTTGTGGTCTTCTCTGAAGTGTCTGTTCAGCCCCAGGATATTTTAGATGGGGATGGATACAAAGCCTATGTGAAGCCTTTTGGGTGGGTTGAGGATATAAACGTTTTTACCTCACTTTCGGCCTATTTGTTGAAAGTCTCTTTAGAGGGTGGTTGGCCCGTTCGCTCTGTAACTGAAATGGTTTCTATGCTAATGGCCATGATTAATTTGCAGACAAAGCCCGTGGATGACCCTATTGCGCATATTGTAATGGCTGATCAGTATGAACGCCTGACTTGTTGGTTAACACGTTACGAAAATGAGTGGGCAAGGGTGCCGGTGCTGATAAGAG